>CAYSZE010000256.1:0-5186 GCA_964435255.1 uncultured Oligoflexia bacterium | reverse complement strand
AATTGCATCAACTTTAATATGTGGTTGTCCCACTGTCACATAAATACTTCCACTAACAGAGCCACAAAACCCTGCTGAAATGTCTAAATCTTGGCCAGACATGGATATTTTTTGCATAATATCTTCGGCTTGACCAATTAATGTCGCACCTTTAACTGGTTTTGTTACTTTTCCATTTTCAATGAGCCAAGCTTCTTCCACGCCAAAGTTAAAATCACCAGTGCCATTCACACTACCACCGCCTAAATTTTTGCAATAAATACCTTTATCTATACTAGAAATCATATCTGTGGTGGAATATTTTCCAGGTGCTATGTAAGTGTTTCGCATTCTGCTTGCAGGGGCAAATGTATAATTTTGTCTTCTACCACTTCCAGTCCGTGGGTGTCCTGTTAAAAGCTGTCCCATGCGATCACAAATAAAATTACGCAGAATACCGTTTTCAATTAAAAGGGTTTTTTGTGTCGGCATTCCTTCGTCATCCATATCGACGGAACCAAAACCATTCTCCCAAAAACCTTCATCCCAAGCAGTAAGATTTTCATGTGCTATTTTTTCACCTTTTTTATTTGCAAAGGGAGTAGAATTTCGTTGGACTGCCGTGGTTTCTAAAAGATGTCCACAAGCTTCATGGAAAATCACACCACCAAATTTATTGGCGAGGACTATAGGATATGTTCCAGAAGTCACATAATCAGCATGGAGCATATGACCAGCAATTTCTGCTAAGGATTGAGCAAGATAATCCATATCTAGTTTTTTAAAAAAATGTGGATTCGCAGCATCTCCAAGTCTTTTGTGTGAGGAAGTTCTGTGTGCGCCATCAACACACATAACTTGTGCTGAAATACTATGATGAAGCCGAATATCTCGTGCAAAAATCCCGTCACTTGCGGCAACAAGGACTTCTTGCCAATCACGAAAACCATTTGTTGTTACGCTATTTAAGTATTTAGTCGCAACTTTTTGTTTATCGTTTGTCTGTAATAGAAATTCACATATTTCTTTAACAGAACTGACTTGATTAAGCCAATTATTTTTATTTTTTATTAAACCATAATCTCGTAAGGGTTCTAGATTAACTTCACTAATAATATTATTTTGAGATATTTTAAGTGAATGAATATCTAATGCTTTTTCTAATATTTTTTTTAAGCCATTAAAACTTACATCGTTGGTAGAAACGTAACAATCTTCTTTCCCTTTAAAGACTCTTACTCCTGCACCTAAGCTTAAACTTGGATTGATAGCAGTTACTTTTCCGTTTTCGACTAAACTACTTAAATAACTACCGCGTTGTAAGAAAAATTCAATAAAATCAGCTCCACTAGCCATACCGATGCCTAGTAAAATTGATAAAGGTGAGCGCCATGACTCGTCAAAAGCTGTTTGAGAAGTGTTAAAGTTATTTATTGAAATGTTTTCGAGATAAAGATTATTAAACATTTTGTCCTCGAAGAAGTTGTTTTAATTCATTGTGGTAAGTATAAGTCTTTACGATATTTATCAAGAATTTGTTCGTATTTTCCAGAGGATTTTAAAGTTGTACCCGAATTTATTAATTTTTTAATAATATCTTTTGAAGCATTTTTTGTAACTGCTAAGAAAAAGGTAACTCTCATAGGTGTATATCCTTTTTTGAGTTTCTTTAAATCTTGTCCCAAAGCTTTTGTTGATTTAATCAATGGGGCTTCCGATGAGTATAAAGCATCGACTTCTCCACTGAATAACATATTTATACATTGATTTAAAGTTGGCACAGGAAATAGATTCTGAAAACCTTGATTCACTAAATATTTATTCAAAACAGAATCTAACCAAACACAAATTTTCTTTAAGTTTTTAACTTCATCTACAGTTTCTGATTTCTTTTTGTTTTCTTTTAAAGTAAAAAATGAAGTTTCTATACTAATTATATTAAATACGTTATGATATTTTCTACTATTATTATCGTTTAAAACGGCTATTGTAGCATATACATCTTTAGCATCTTGGGTCGTTGTATTCATTTTTTTATAAATACTTGGATAAGGTTCTACCTGAGTTTTTATATTTTCATCGGCAATTTTGAAAATTTCTTGTGCAACTTCAAAATAAAATTCACCTGGTGAAGGTGGCGTGAGGAGAGTGATTTTATTTTTTGCAACTATATTTAAAGGCATGAAACTCATTAACAATAAAAAATATACTAAAAATATTGCCTTTTTATTTGTACTCTTTTTGTTGTCTAAATCGAGCCTCTTAAAAAGATAGATCACTTTTTCCTCGATAAATATATTTTAAAATTACACTTGTTTCAGTTGAACATGTATTTCTTTTAATTGTTTTTCTGAAACTGAACTAGGTGCTTTCATTAAAAGATCCATTGCTTTTTGGTTTAATGGAAAGGCAATTACTTCTCTAATATTTGGTTCATTTAAAAGTAACATGATCATTCTATCAATACCAGGAGCGATACCACCATGTGGCGGCGCACCAAAGGCAAAGGCATTCCATAACGCACCAAACTTATTTTCCACATCTGACTCTGAGTAACCTGCAATTTCAAATGCTTTTTTCATTACGTCACGACGATGATTACGGATTGCACCTGAAGACAATTCAACTCCATTACATACCAGATCATATTGGAATGCTAAAATCTCTAGAGGGTTTTTATTTTGCAAAGCCTCCATCCCACCTTGTGGCATGGAAAACGGATTGTGAGAAAAATCTACTTTTTGCTCTTCTTCATTGAATTCATACATTGGAAAGTCAACTATCCAAGCAAAAGCCCAATTTTGTGAATCTTTTAAGTTTAATTTTTCTGCAAAATAGTTTCTTATTTTGCCACCAGCAATTTGTGTTTTAAGTTTTTCTTTGCCAACAATAAAAACTATGGCATCATTTGGCTCTAATTTTAATTGATTTCCAAGTGCCTTTTTTTCTGAATCAGAGAGTTGTTTAGCAATGGAGCCTTTCCATTCTCCGTCTTTAACAGCAAGCCATGGCAAACCTCCTAGACCAATATCTTTGGCATAGAGGTCAGCTTCATCAAAAAATTTTCGACTTTGTTGTGCAGCTTGTGGTACGACAATAGCTCGTATGATTCCATTATTTTCTAAAGTCGATTTAAAAACAGCAAATTGCGTGAGCGACAAGGTTTCTTCAACATTCTGCATTTCTAAACCAAAGCGTAGATCTGGTTTATCAATACCATATTTGTCCATAGCTTCACGCCAAGGGATACATGGAAATTTACGGTTATTTTTCACATATTTTGTTTCATAATGGTTTAAAGGCAATATTTTTCTTGCAGTAAATTCTCTATTTTCAAATAAACCAATCATCAGTTCTTCAATAACATTAAAGACATCGTCTTGAGAAACAAAACTCATTTCGACATCAAGCTGATAAAACTCTCCAGGAGCTCTATCTGCTCGTGGATCTTCATCTCTAAAACAGGGGGCTATTTGAAAATAGCGATCAAATCCAGAACACATCAGAAGTTGTTTGAATTGTTGTGGTGCTTGAGGCAAAGCATAAAATTGTCCAGGATGAATACGACTGGGGACGAGAAAATCTCTTGCGCCTTCGGGTGAACTGCTGGTTAATATAGGAGTGCTAAATTCGTTGAAGCCAAGAGAATGCATTTTTTCACGGATATAACGAATGACATTGCAACGGAATAAAATATTACGATGCATTTTTTCGGTGCGGAGATCGAGAAAACGATACGTGAGACGCGTGTCTTCACTTTCTTGTTTAGGATTATGTGCAATAGGAAAAGGAAGTATTTCTGCTGGTGATTCTATATGAAAGAAATCAGCAATAACTTCAATTTCACCTGTTGGAATTTTATTATTTACAGCACCTTCTCTTTTATTGACGATACCTTTAACTTGAATAACGGATTCTTGTCGAACTTGACTTGCTTCATTAAAAAAGGGGGTATTTGGATGAATAACAACTTGAGTAATACCAAAGTTATCCCTTATATCAATAAAAATAAGTCCACCTAAATCTCGTTTTGAATGAACCCATCCCATTAATGTGACTCTTTGTTGAATTGATTTAATGTTGAGCTCAGAGCAATTATGCGAACGAAGATTCTGCATTTTCAAATACCTTTCGAAAAGTATAAAAGATAACTAAATTTATATAACACAAATGGGATCACTAGGGTAGTGATATTGGTTACAGATAATTAATGAAAATTATCCGCTTTTCCAAACTTTTTCGATAATAATTTTTTCTTGATTTGAAAACTCATCCCACTTTAGCCGAATTAAATCGGGGCGATGAAGAGCTGTCATTTTTAGTTGTTCTTTACGATTAAATGCCTTTATTTTTTTATGATCACCTGAAAGTAAAATTTTTGGAATAGGCAAGTCATGAAATGTTTCAGGCTGAGTATATTGTGGGGCTTCTAAAAGATTATTTTCAAAGCTATCATGAGTGGCACTAGCTGTATTTCCTAATACTCCAGGTATAAAGCGAGTGATGGAATCAATTAAACACATTGCTGGTAATTCGCCACCAGACAGCACAAAATCACCAATACTAATATTTAAATTTGAATATTTTTCCCCTAATCGGTGGTCAAAACCAGCATATCTCCCACATAATAATATTAAATGCTTTTTCATAGCAAGTTGTTTTGCAATATCTGAATTAAAAACTTTACCAGTCGGAGTTAAATTAATAACAAATGAATCAGAATTTAAAACGGACAAAATAGCTTTTTCAGTAATATCAGCGCGAATAACCATGCCATCACCACCACCAGCAGGATGTTCGTCAACATTTTTACGTGGGTGGTTAGAAAAATCCCTTAAAAAGATGGGGTCTATTTCTATAAAACGATTTTTTATGGCACGTGAAATAACACCCTCATTTTGAATAGAGGCAAACATTTCTGGAAAAAGAGTTATAACTGAGTAGCGGAGACAGTGACTCACTCTGGATCGTCCTCTAAAAATTCAGGTACATATTTAATGTCAATTCTCTTGTCTTGCTCAGAAATAGCATTAACAAATGAGTTTAGAAATGGATATAAAAATACTTTTTTATATCTATTTACATATATTTCTAAATTATCTTGAGCACCGTAAGAAGAAACCCCTTTAATGACACCTATTAAACCTTTATTCTCTGCATACACTGCAAAACCAATCAGCTGACCTACAATATATTCGTCTTCACCG
>CAYSZE010000255.1:0-3369 GCA_964435255.1 uncultured Oligoflexia bacterium | reverse complement strand
TATAGGAATGCTAAAAATATCAAGAGTAACGTCGGTCATTGTAATGTAATTATCCATTTCAATTTTAGCATTTTCTGAACTAAAGCCATAAATCGAGGGCTCATTAAAAGAACTACAATTACAAGGAGTGATAATAGAGTTATTTAAAATTAAAGTATCATTGTTTTTTTGTATAATTTGCGAGGCTGAAACTTTTACATAACCATCGATAGAAGAAAAATTTGCAACTTTTTGAGCCACATCGGGATTTTCTTGTTTAAACTTTTCAACCGCTAATCTTCTGTCCAATAATTTTTCTTTATCTTTTTCTGATAGTTTTTCTAGAAAAGCATTAGGTTGAAATTGAGTTCTAGTTAACCGTGCTAATAGACGGGCATATTTTGCAGTAATTTCATTAATTATATCATTATTGTTACGTACATCTTGTTTTTTAAATTTTTTTAAGTTTTGAATTCTGGAATATTCTTCTCTTAAATCTTTTAATTCATTTTCAATTTCCTTAGTACGTTTTTCTTTTGATAATTCATAAGCAATTTCTGCTTTAGAGATTCCGAGTGTAACTTCAGAAAATTTATCATCAGTTTCTTTTGGATCAGAAATAATTAATGCATCATCCATACGTATTTGTTTTGTATAAAGATCAAAAATAATTCTTGAAGCAATAGCTTTTTGTTTATTATTAATTAAATGAACATTTCCTTCAGCAGCTATTAAACCCACTTTTTTTTGTAATATTATTTTATTAGCTGAAATATATATATTTCCAATTAAAATAATAGCATCGCCATCTAATTCAAAGGATTCGGTGCTTTTATTTATATTTATTATACTTGCATCATAAAATACTAAATTGGGAATTAAGTTGTTACTTAAAAACGATTGTGAAAAAGTATTGTTTTTTGCAAAAAATAGAAGAAAAAATATGAAATATTTGTATATAATATTTAATCGGGTTGAAAGTTTTTTTTTAATCACTCAATTCCTCGAAAAAAAGGAAAGTCCAAATCGTTCTAAAGCTAAACCAATAAAGGCAATAGAACCAGTAATAACAATAGGAGAGTTTGGTTCTTGATTCATTGCCCTCTCTAAGGCTTCTTCGTAATTGTCATAGCTACAAACTTTAAAATGTTCATGCGCTAATGGCAATTGCATTGTATTAAAATATTCTAAAATGTTTTTAGATAACTCTGCACGGACTGAATGAAATTCAGTGATATAGACAGAGTGTGCAATTTCAGGAATTTTTGGTAAAGTCCTCTTCCAATCTTTGTCATTTAAGCTAGCAAAAATAAGAGTGCATTTTAATTTAGCAAACATCGAAGTTTTATACTCATTGAGAAAAAATTCAAATCCATCTGGATTGTGCGAAGCATCAAATATAACAGTTCTATTTCCTATTTGCCTAATATCAAAACGACCTGGCCATTCTGTATTTACAATTCCTGAGCACATATTTTCATATTTTATAAATCTTTTATAACTAAAATGTATATTGAGTTCATTCTGAATTTCTTGAACAGCATGCAGTGCAACTCGCAAATTGATAAGATTCATTTTTGCAAAATGAAATTTATTATCTGAATGACTTTCTATGGTATGATAAATATCAAAGAACTCTTTTTGTAGCGTATCTGAAATGAGTTTTACATGAGCTCCCGTATTTTGCGTTGTTTTGAGAACTCCAATTAATGCATTTTCGCTCAAGTTACCTAAGATAAGTGGCCTATTTCTTCTGGAAATAAAAGCTTTATCAGCCGCTATTTGTTCTTCTGTTTGACCAAGGATGTCTGTGTGTTCTAAACTGACTGTTGTAATGACGCTCACTAAAGGTGAAAGACAATTGGTGCTATCGAATAATCCCCCTAGTCCGACTTCACAAATTAAAAAATCAATTTTTTCTTTCCAAAACACAAGAAGTGCCGTAGCAGTAAGAATTTCAAAAAGGCTAGCATCTGGTAAATTATTTTTAGCTTCAGTTATGATGAGAGATAATTGCTCTTCAAGCATACCTTCGCTTATGGGAACGCCTTGAATACGGATTCTTTCACTAGGATGAATTAAATGTGGAGACGTGTATAAACCTGTTTTAAAACCATGATGTCTTAAAATGCTTTCTATAAAAGCACAGGTTGTTCCTTTGCCATTACTACCTGTTATTAAGACTGAAGGTATATTAAGAATATCATTATTTATTTGTTTTTTTAAGAGTTGATGTATACGGTGCGCGCCAGGAATTATTTTCCCTCGCACTTTTTGTAAGTAAGGTTCTAACAATGGGCTTGTTTTTTTGGGGTGAATAATAGGCAATGTATACTTCATAAACATTAGCCAACTTTATTCTTTAAGTTTTTTTTTAGGTAAAGGCTCGCATAAAATATTAAATATTTTAGAAAGTAATTCCTTCATTTCTTGGCGTTTAACAATTTTATCGACAGCTCCATGTTCAAAACAAAATTCAGCAGTTTGAAAATTATCAGGAAGTTTTTGTCTAATTATGTTTTCAATAACCCTTCTGCCAGCAAATCCAATCGTCGATTTCGGCTCGGCAAAATTTAAGTCGCCAAGCATAGCAAAACTGGCAGCAACGCCACCAGTTGTAGGGTCACACATAATACTTATAAAAGGGAGGCCAGCTTCTTTATGCAAAGCAATGGCTGCTGAGGTTTTTGCCATTTGCATTAAAGACAATAAGCCTTCTTGCATTCTTGCTCCACCGCTACTGCTAACAAGAATAACAGGCAAATTATTTTTCCTGGCCCGCGCAAACATTCTATTAATGCGTTCACCAACTACAGAACCCATACTGCCACCCATCCAAAAGAAATCTAGAACTCCTAAAGCTACGGGGCGTCCGTTTAACATGCCAGCTCCTGTCAGCACGGCATCGTATTTACTTGTTTTTTTTATCATATTTTTTAGACGATCTTGGTAAGCACGACCGTCATCAAAATTAAGGGGATCGGTACTGCACAAAGTGTGATCCCATTCAAAAAATGTATTATTATCTATGAGAAGTTCAATTCTTTGTTCACCAGGTAATCTATGATGGTAATTACAAGTTGGACAGACAAGATGGTTTTCTTCAAGATCGGAAATTAATATAATTTCAGAGCATGAGGGGCATTTTTCCCAAACGCCACTAGGCAGTGATTTTTTTTCTGACACATCTTGAAGTTTTGCTGGTTCGCGCGATAGCCATCCCATGTTAAGTAACCTCCTCGACAGAATATGGTGGGTAGTCCATAACAAAGAGTGAGCATTAGGTCAAAACTCATATGCTCTTTTTGTGAGTGAATGTTATCATAAAAATGGAAATTTGTTTTCGATATAGGAAAGAATTTAGTGATTAAGTTTTTAAAAAGATTGATT
>CAYSZE010000254.1:0-11183 GCA_964435255.1 uncultured Oligoflexia bacterium | reverse complement strand
CAAAATGGGCATTTCACTGTTATTTATTTCAACTATGACATTATCGATACCAAAACCAAAAAAAGCCGCCATTAAATGTTCTATGGTTGAAACATAAGCATGCTGTGAACCTATACGAGTTGCTAAACTTGTATCAAAAACAGAAAAGGCGTCTGCTTTAATATAAGGTTTTCCTGGAAGATCAACACGTTGAAAAATGACCCCAGTATTTGCAGCAGCAGGTCTTAACTCAACGGTAATTAGATTTCCTGAATGAACTCCAATACCTGAAAAGGATACAGATCGTTTGAGAGTTCTTTGAAAGTTAATCATGCTTTCTCCACAAAAAAACCAAATATATCAATAATGTAAATAGAATATGCTAAGTAACTATTTACCACATAAAACTCGCACTAACAATTAGCATTATAAAAAATATGCTGCAAGTTCCTACTTACTATAACTATAGGCATTATCTATACCAACAGCTATATCTTCGGTAAGTATATCTAACTTTCGACTGATATTTTGCTGGAAACGAAGTTTTCACCAAAATTTTTGACATATCTCAAGACCATATCAATGTTCAATAATTGATCCAAATCTCACAAAAACCAATGCGCCCTAAAAACTCAATTGACGCAAAAGAGTCCTCCCTATAAGCCTAGTAAGGGAGCAAATTTATATCCCAAACCTAATTTTTGTAATTGAGGAGAATTTCTTATGTCTGGAGTTAATAAAGTCATTCTTGTTGGAAGGTTAGGGCAAGAGCCAGATATGCGCAGCACCACGAGCGGACAACAAGTATGTACTCTAAGTATTGCGACAAGTGAGACTTGGACAAAAGACGGTAACAAGGAAGAAAGAACGGAATGGCATAGGGTCGTTTTATGGGGGCGGCAAGCTGAACTTGCGCACAAATATCTAAAAAAAGGTCGCTTAGTCTACATTGAAGGGAAATTACAAACCCGCTCTTGGCAAGATCAACAAGGACAAAAACGCTATACAACAGAAATAGTGGCAAGTAACATGCAATTTTTAGAAAGCATGAATTCAAACCAAGGTCGGGATATGAATGATATCCCACCAGCAAACGATATGAATGATTATTACGCTGGGCCAAGCAACTACGACTCTGCCCCTCAAACTCGTAATAACAACACATCTTCTTTCAGCAGCAACTCTCGCCCCATGGATGACGACATCCCATTCTAATTTTTCTGCAAACTAATAGCCACATAACGAATTTCCATTATATTTGACAATATTTTAGTTGAATATATCATTCGTATGTGGGCTTATTTTAGTTATAACAGTCATAAAATTATGAATAACTAATCATATAAAGTATTAATATAAATATTCAGAGCAGGTCACATGTTAAAAGCCTTTTTGGAAACTCCTATTTCTCATCAATATAATTCCCCGAATTATGAATACATTAATTGGTTAAAAGAAAATAAAAAGGCAAAAAAAATAGCCCAAAGTTCCCGCATTATTCCATTGCACACATATAAAAAAATGGGATTAAAAGGAACGTTAACTGAAATGTATGCAAGAAGCTCAGTAATTCTCAAACTCATAGAAGCATTAGAATTACTTCCGAATGAATACTCTTTTAATGTCTTCGACGCATTTAGAACAATTGAAACACAGCAAGATATTTTTAATTTTGTTTACAATGAACAAAAAAATCTTCATCCTGAATTATCTCATACAGAAATATTTAATTTAACAAAAGAATTTGTCATTTTGCCAACAGGAAATAGTTTATATTCTATTCCCCCTCATAATAGCGGAGGAGCAATTGATCTAACTTTAACCTATAATGGCAAAAAATTAGATATGGGAACAGAATTTGATGCTGTGACAGAAGTTTCTAATACCTCTTTTTTTGAACAAGAGTACAAATTAGATTTAGGATATACAAAAGAGAAATGGATAGAAATTAGGCTCAATAGAAGAATTCTGTTTAATGTTTTAAAAGAAGTTGGATTTACAAATTATAAAATTGAATGGTGGCATTACGACTTAGGGGACTGCATGTGGCACCAAACTTTACAAACCAATTGGTATTATCCGTCAATGGAAAAAGAATTTTAAGAACAATATATTTTTAATTAAAATTATAAATTTCTTCTACACCATTTCTGACTACTTTAAATTCTGTTATTAAAGGAACTGAATGACGGACTCTATTAAATCTTATAATTGTATCTAAAACTTCTTCACGAGTGAAAAAAGTTTTCTTTGTAAAATAACTATTATCTAAATCATTCACATAGACAGTATTGGTATTTATTACATAATATCCAATTCCTAGCAACAATCCTTCTGACCACACAGATTCAGTAGAAGAGGGTGAATATTTTAGCAAATCAAAAGTTACAGTGCTAATATAACCTCGATCCTTATAATTATAAAATCTCCCCAATAATCCACAGATCTCTGAATCATTTCCCTTTAAATATAAACTATTATCTTTGCCAATTCTAATTTCAGAGTGGGAATAATAAACACCATCAGAATTTTTGTTAATAACTAATCTAGTTAATTTTGGAAACTTTCTAGAAATTTCTGTCAAAAAATCATTAAATTTGTAAGAACTACCTGTAGACTGGCTTAAATAAAAATTTAAATCTTCATTTAAATTTAAAATCATACTGTATGTGTTATTATTTACATTATTATCTTGATTTGTCAAAAAATTTACCCACGCAATCAATTCAATAAAATTTCCAGTTATTTCAACATGTGAACTATTTTTCTGAAATTTTAAATAATTATCTACCTGAGCATACATTCTACTATCAGATTTTTTAAGATTTATTGCAGACTTTATATCTAAATTTTTAACAACTTCTGAAATCATTTCATGAGGCAATAATTCAAAATAGTTTTTCTGTTCATTAGCATTTGCAAAATTAAACATTAATAAAATTAAGACCCAATAAAATTTAACAATTTTCATTTAACCAACTTATATTAATTAAAATTATAAAAAAATAATAAATATTTACTCTTAAATAAAGTGTACTTATTTACTAACACAAATAAACTGATAGTACCATACTAAACATTTGTCAATTTATTAAAAAAAAATACAGGATATAATAAAATAATATTATGATAATAATTTTATTAAAAAACTAAATAATTTATGCTTTAAATTATTTTTATTATAATTTTAACTAAATCATCTTCTTTTATATTTTCAACTTTTATTATTTTTAGTTTAAGAGGTAATAAATAAGCCTCATATTCTTTAGAATAAAATAAAGCTGATTGCCATTTGGTTTTATAAGTTATAGCTTCAATTTTTATTAAATTGTAATCTCTTATTTTATATTTGTAATTATTTTTATTTCTATAGATATATGTTTTGGTAATGAGACAAAATGCCATGCCGCTTTTCCAGAATATTTCCAAACTTTAGCCGTAAAAGAAAATGTATTTTTCACAATAAACACCAACTTAATTAAAATTTTTTCATATCAAATAACTCGTTAGAATCTTCCTAAGTAGACTGTAACCTTATAAAAAACTATAATATTTATATTAAATACTGTAAATTTTTTACATATTGTATTATTTAATACAACTTAATATTAAAACACACAAAAACTCAGATTAATAATTTTTAAGGAAAAATTTGGGTTTAAGATAAACTGTTTTCAACTAGAAAAGTGGAAAATAGGTTTTCCTTAGATAGCCGAAAAACCAGCTAAAAAACTTTCAACATTTCTACCTAATTCACTTACTAAATAACCACCTTCTTGCAAAATGATTGTTTTTTTATTTAAGGCTCTAAATTCTTTCCCTAATTTTTGAAACTCTTGTGGACCAATATTAAAATGCCCAATAGGATCACCAGCTTCAATATCAAAACCAGCAGAAAGAATAAGATAATCAGGATCCATAACTTTAAAAGCTTTTTCTATACCTTTTAATAAGGCTTTAAAATATTCTGTAGGGGAGGATAATGGCATTAAAGGAATATTTAAATTATAGCTCACACCATCGTCAATACCAATTTCTGTTTCAAATCCTGTAAAGTAAGGATACTCTACTAAAGGATGAGCATGAATACTAAAATAAAAAACTTCAGAAGAATCATAAAAAATACTCTGTGTTCCATTTCCATGATGGTAATCAAAATCAATAATCATAACGCTACCTGATTGCAATAAAAGTTTAGCAATAATGGCAGCATTGTTAAGGTAACAATATCCTCCAAACATATTTTTTGAAGCATGATGCCCTGGCGGTCTACAAAGAGCATAAGTACCTTCACCAGTAATTTTAGTATGCAATGCAGCTGCATAAGCTGCACTTGCTGAAGCAACAGCTGCATTCCAAGTATTATTCATTAGAGAAGTTCCAGCATCAAAACAATAATAACCTGCTCTTTTTGGTATAAATGGTTCATGTCTTGGAATTCTATTATCACAAGGAAATACATAAGGACAAATAACTTCATCATTTTTCAAATTCTGTGATGATTCTAAAAAAGTTAAATAATCTTCATCATGAACAGCAGAAATAGCTTCATAGGGTAAAATTTCTGGAACAATTATTTCATAATTACCAGTTTGTTTAAAAGCTTTTAATATAGAATCTATTCTACCAACACGATCATTGTATGGATGGGCTTTTCCATTATAAACCTCTTTCTTAATGACGTGTTTTTTTTGTAAGGAACTATAAAAAATTTTCATGAAATTACTTTCTTATAATATGACTACCATTACGTAACTTAATTTATTTAAATCAAATTACTGGTAAATGAAAGAACCATAAATATAAATAATAGTTCATATTAAACTTGTAAAATCCAAAAATCACTTTACTATATGCAAGATTATAATCTCATGTCAATGAAGTCTAAAGGAGTAAAAATGTTAACAACTACAAAAATTCCTAGAATAATTGGCCACAGAGGCGCAAAAGGATATGCTCCTGAAAATACTATTATTTCTTTTCGTAAAGCCAAAGAGTTAGGTGCAAAATGGATCGAATTTGATGTTAAAGAAACTGAAGATGGTATTTTAATTATTATGCACGATGATGAATTAGATAGAACGACCAGTGGTAGTGGCAAGGTCATTTCAACAAAATGGGAAGCAATAAAAAAACTCGATGCAGGTTCTTGGTTTAAACCTGAATTTAAAAATGAAAGAATACCTACACTAGAGGACAGTTTTAAAATTTTACAAGAATTATCTTTGGGTGCAAATATTGAAATTAAACCCTGCCCCTCCAGAGAAACTAGAACAGCAATTTCAATAGCTAAAGAAATAAAAAACAAATGGCCCAGCAATTTACCTTCACCTATCGTTTCTAGTTTTAGTATGGAAGCATTAATCGCTGCAAAAAAAACAGAGCCTAGTTTGATCATTGGTGCTTTATTTGAGAAGCTACCCACGGGCTGGAAAAAAATTGCCAAAGAGGTACAAGCCCAAACTATTCATATTGATCACGAAATTATAACAGAAGAATTAATTAAAGAAATTAATGCAGAAGGTTATCCTATTCTAGCTTACACAGTTAATGAAAAGTCACGCGCAGATTATTTATTTAGCCTTGGAATTTCAGCTGTGTTTACTGACTATCCATGGAAGGAATAATATGAACTACAATAATATTTTAAAATTTGTTTTAACTGTAAATTTATTTATTAGTTTTAATGCATTTAGTAAAACAGAACTACAATTATGGCACGGGTTTTCTGGTGTTACAGCAGATGAATTAAATACATTGGTAAAAAATTTTAATAACTCGCAAACTGAATATAATGTAGTTGCCGTCCGTAAAGGAACATACCAAGAAACAATGATGGCAGGAATAGCAGCATTTAGAGCTAAAAAACAGCCTGAAATGATTCAAATATATGAAGTAGGAACAGCTACAATGTTAGCAGCAAAAGGAGCTACTATTCCAGTTTCAAAATTACTCAATGAAAATAACTACAAAATTAATTATCAAGATTTTCTTCCCGTTATTAAAGGTTATTATAGCCTTAATGACACAATGCTGTCTTTTCCTCTAAATAGTTCATCACCAGTAATGTATTACAATAAAACAATTTTTAAAAAGGCAGGTCTTGACCCTTCTAAACCTGCAAGAACTTGGAATGAATTATTTAAACAGGCTCAACAAATTAAAAATTCTAAAGCAGCAATATGTGGATTCACCACAACTTGGCCAGCCTGGATTTTTCTGGAAAATTTTAGTGCATGGCACAATTTAGCTTATGCCACAAATAATAATGGCATGGTGGGAAATAAACCAAAACTATTGTTTAATGGACCTAATCAAATTAAACATTGGGAAAATATACAAATAGCTAATAAGGAAGGTTACTTTACTTATTTTGGTCGGACAACAGAAGCAGAAATGGCTTTTACTACTCAAAAATGCGGAATTATATTAGATTCCACAGGCTCTTATGGGGAAGTAAAAGAAGCTAAAATTGATTTTGCTGTTTCTTTATTACCCTATTATGATAATGTCCAAGGAGCACCTCAAAATACTATTATTGGTGGCGCTAGTTTATGGGTATTTAATGGCATTTCAAAAGAAAAACAAAAAGGTGTTGCTAAATTTTTAAATTATTTAAGCACTCCAGAAGTCATGGCTTCTTGGCACCAAAAAAGTGGTTATTTACCAGTTACTTTATCTTCTTATAATTTAACAAAATCAAAAGGATTTTATAATGAAAATCCAGGGTATGATGTTGCAATATTTGAATTAAATAATAAATCTCCAACAAATAATTCAAAAGGATTAAGAATAATAGGACTACCTAATATAAGAAATATTATAGAAGCAAATTTTGAGTCTATGCTTTCAAATAAAATGACACCAAAACAAGCCTTAGATGAAGCTGTAGTAAAAGGAAATGCTATAATTTTAAAGTCTGGTGACTAAATGGAAAAAAAAGTAATTGTTAATTCTAAAATATTTCCATACATTTTTTTATTTCCACAAATCTTTATTTCTATTCTATTTTTCTTTTGGCCAGCATTGATTGCTATCTGGCAATCCTTTTTAAAAGAAGATGCTTTTGGTCTCAAGTCTGAATTTGTATGGTTTAATAATTATTTAGACATATTACATGATAATAACTACATCAATTCAATTGTAACAACTGTAATTCTTAGTATAAGCATTACAGTTATTTGCTTACTATCAGCGTTAATTTTGGCAGGTCTTGCAAATAAAGTAAAATTAGGAAAAACTATATACCAAACGTTAATAATTTGCCCTTATGCAGTTGCTCCTGCTATTGCTGGAGTTTTATGGTACTTTATTTTCAGTCCATCTATTGGTTATTTTGCAAATTTATTAAAATATTTTAATATTCCTTGGGAACCAAATTTAAATAGTAATCATGCTTTAATTTTAATTATACTTGCATCTACTTGGAAACAAATTAGTTATAACTTTATTTTTTATTTAGCAAGCTTACAGACAATTCCAAAATCTATTTTAGAAGCAGCTGAAATTGATGGTGCCTCATCTATAAGGAGATTTATTGATATCATTGTTCCACTAATATCGCCAACAACATTTTTCTTATTTATCATGAATTTAATTTATACATTTTTTGATACTTTTGGCATTATTTTTACAACTACACAAGGTGGACCTGGATATTCTACAACCAATTTAGTGTATAAGGTTTACGTCGATGGAATCATAAATTTAAACTTAGGAGGTTCATCTGCCCAATCCGTTATGCTAATGCTATTTGTTTCATTAATTACAATAATACATTTCAAATTTATTGAAAAAAAGGTACACTACTAAATGTATTATAACAAAAAAATTAATACTCTTATTACACATATAATATTAATTATTGGGGTTATAGCTGTCATTTTTCCTATATATTTTTGCTTCGTAGCTTCTACTGAAACCTTACAAAATATTGTTCATGGAAAAACTGGTATTATTCCACAACATACTTTTATTACAAATTATAAAAAAATTTTTTTTGAAGGAACAGAAATAATACAAGGTGTTACAATTTGGAAATTAATTTTAAATAGTTTAATTGTAACTATACTAATTACAATTGGTAAAATAACTATTTCTATTTTATCAGCTTATGCAATTGTCTATTTTAAATTTAAATTCCAAAATTTAGCTTTTGGACTTATTTTTCTCACTTTAATGTTACCAATTGAGGTGAGAATAGTTCCAACATTCCAAATGGCATCTAACCTAAATCTACTTGACAGTTATCAAGGATTATCAATTCCACTTATAGCTTCGGCAACTGCTACATTCCTGTTTAGACAGTATTTTATGTCTATACCTAATGAATTATGCGAAGCGGCAAAAATTGATGGTGCGGGCCCTTTTCGTTTCTTTATAGATATTGTTCTTCCATTATCAAAAACAAGTATTGCTGCACTATTTGTTATTTTATTTATTTATGGTTGGAATCAATATTTATGGCCACTCTTAATCACAACAAAACAAAACATGAATACAATAATAATCGCTTTAACTCAAATGATTGCGCATGATGGGACAACGCAATGGCACTTAGTTATGGGTGTTGCAATTATAGCAATGCTTCCACCTATTTTAGTCGTTATTTTAATGCAAAAATGGTTTGTAAAAGGATTAATAGACTCAGAAAAGTAGTCACATAAAGGTGCTTGTTTTATGGCCAATGTCGAATTAAAAAATATTGTAAAAAGCTTTAATAACAATAAAATTTTAAATAATATAAATATAGAAATAAGTGATGGCGAATTTATTGTTATTTTAGGTCCTAGTGGTTGTGGAAAATCAACCTTACTTAGACTTATCGCGGGTTTAGAACAAATTACAGCAGGCTCTATATTAATAGATCAGCAAAATGTTTGTAATTTAGAACCAAAAGATCGCAAAATAGCTATGGTTTTTCAAAACTATGCTCTTTATCCACACATGACTGTTTATAAAAATATAGCTTATAGTCTCATCCTTCAAAAAACACCAAAACATGAAATTGAAAAAAAAGTAAAAGAAGCTGCTGAATTATTACAGTTAAATGATCTGCTTAATAGAAAACCTAATCAACTTAGCGGCGGGCAACGCCAAAGAGTAGCTATGGGAAGAGCTATCGTTAGAAAACCTAATGTATTTTTATTTGATGAACCTCTTAGTAATTTAGATGCCAAACTAAGAACTCAAATGCGTTTTGAGATTAAAAATATACATAAAAAAGTTAATACAACAAGCATTTACGTTACTCATGATCAAGTTGAGGCTATGACGCTAGCAGATAGAATAATTTTATTAAATAAAGGTAAAATTGAACAAATTGGAAAACCTCTTGAACTATATAAAAATCCTTCTTCAGTTTTTGTTGGAGGATTTATTGGTAATCCACCTATGAATTTTCTTTCCTCTAAAAAAGCAAAATTATTATTAAGAAACTTAAATATACCAGATAATACAATTATTGGCTTTAGACCAGAAGATATAGTTATTGAAGAAAAAGAATCGAATGACAATATAAAATTGAAAATTAATATGATTGAATATGTAGGATATGAAACATTAATTTATGGTGTTGAAGAAAAAAATGGTTATGAAATAACAGTTAAATCAATGAACCAATTTAATAAATTTAGTGAGTATATTTATATTAAACTAAATCAATCTATAATCCACTTTTTTGATGAAAAATCAGAAAAGAGATTAATAAATTAAAAAAAATTCTTTAATCTTCGAAATACTCTACTATATTTAAAAATTTGAATGCTATCTTTAGGTAAAATTGTTGGAAGTTTCTTATAATACTCTTTTGATATTGGCAATATAAAGATAAATTCAAATTTTCCATTTGGAAAATTTGAATTTATCTCTGATTGACACCAAATTTTGCCACCATGGCTTTCAATTATTACTTTAATTTCTTTTAAATTTAAAAAGTATTTTTCTTTACCAGCATCATAATTATGAAAATCATATGTAAAATATGTTACAAGATTGTGTTTATTCATATACTGATTATCGTTTCCAATTTGAAATTTAATATAAATATTACCTTTATGAATAACTTCATAAGTATGAAACCATAAATTTCCCTCACAACCCATATTTTCAATTGAAATAGCTATTAAACTATTAAAAACTTTTAATACTTTTGCATGATCAATAAACATTAGTTTATTGTGATTGAATTTATATAAAAAATTAATACTTGTCTGATCATATAAATTAAAAGTTTCAGCAATTGACGCTTGTATTATTGACTGTGGGCACACCGACTTATATTCCAAATTATTTTTAGAATTTTGTCTATATAATAAATTCAAAACAATATCATATAAAATATTCAATTTAATTTCCATCCTTGAAATAAAATTTGGTAAAATAAAGTCAATATGTAACTTAAAATATTTTTATATTAAACTTGAATATTCTTTTTTCTTCAAGAATTCAAAAATAAATTTTTTAGTTTTTTTTATCATAGGATTATTTACCTTTTTGCAAATTCTATAATTAAATAAGCTTAAATATTTTTATTTTAATAATCACTAATAATGTTAAGCACAAAATTGACTGAATGAAGTATTTTAACAATTGCTTTATTTAACATCAGTTTTATAAAAATTGATATTGAAATAAGATATGAACAAACTAAACGTTCATAATTATAATTGTTAAATTTTATTATTAACACACAATCCTCATATTATTTGAAAACTTTGTTTACGACTCACTTCATACACTTAAAACTCCCTATAATAGCATTTTAATATTAGTATATGTTTTTAATACACTTATTAAGTATTTTGAAACAAAACTATTATTCATTTCCTTATAATTAGGAAGTATTTAAAATTAATATCATTTTTTTATTTCATACGCGGACTTTTTAATACAAGTTTTTTAACTCTAAGCTAATTTAAAACCTTATACCAATTGCTTAAATTTTAGACGCTATAACTCCTGCAAATTTATAGAAAAATGAACGCAGAGTGACCTCTGCATAATCCAGTAGTTTTCGTCCAAGGATTCCGGAGCAAACCGGCGTCGAATTCCATTTGAATTCGTCCAAGGATTCCGGTGCAAAGCAGCAGCCAATTCCATTTGGCTCTACAGGAAGAACTGATGGCAGGGCGTCGGAACCGTTGGAGAGGCTTTAAATTCTGCTTGTAATTATAGCGATTAAAATTAGCGTCTCTTTGCTACTT
>CAYSZE010000253.1:0-3787 GCA_964435255.1 uncultured Oligoflexia bacterium | reverse complement strand
ATTGCCAATGTATAAACCTCATTTTAAATACGCCAGGTTCAGAGACACCATTATTTTTTAAACTTAACAGCTCTTTTATTAGCATATTAAGAATGTCACTTTGAATTTACTTAGTTAACTTCTTTGGATGACTTAACTTAATAGTATCACTTTCTAGATACAATAGAACTGCACCATTTCGAAAACTTTCAGAATTTTAGCCTCTTAATAACCACAGCCACAAAAAAGGCAAAACTTTAAACAAATTGGGTATAACGTAATTAGTATAAAATCAAATCAAATTTTTCCAGAAATGACTAGAAAATGAAAGATATGGCTCTCATTCAAAACCATATAATAAAAAATTCTTCTTTTATATAGTTGAAAGGAGACAAAAATGAAAGGACTTTATCGAAAAAGACTCGGCAAATGGGGAGAAGAAAAACTAGATTCATGGATGGACACGAAAAAGTGGCGGCCTATCCAAAAGAATAAAAAAATTAAGCACGGTGAGATTGATAGGGTTTATCAATTTGATAGCAAGACATTTTGTTTGGCAGAAATAAAAACAATTTATTTGAATTCTAAGATAACAGAACTTTATCTTTTTTCAGAAATTTTTCTACAAAAATTTATTAAGAAAAGACAAGTTTTAAACTTAATAAAGCTTGGAGACAATCTACTTTCTAGCGGAGCAAAAACAATTTATATTCGTATCTTTATTATTTGTATTTACAAGACAAATTCAATAAATTTTCAAAATTATAAAAACAATACAGCAATAAAAATATGTTTTCATAAAAACAATTTAGCAATAATTTCACTCTCCCCAGAAATTTATAAATTTACTAGTTGAGATACTCAATATAATTTAAATTATTCTAATAACAATTCGATAAATTAGTTGTTATAAGATAGGTATAGCCATGAAATCAAAAAATGTTTTAATAGTCATATTTATTATATTCACTGCTATAATAGCTATAATTTATTTAGAAAACTCACAAAAAAACAGTGAAGTTTATCAAAAAACCTCCGCAGCATCTAAAAATTCTGAAAAGAGGGATAACAATACTAACGACAAAGATTCAAGCGATTTAACAGCAGCTCTTTCTAAACTTATTGAAGATAAAAATAAAGATAAAGAAAAATTAGATGCAAATAAAATAAAAACAAAGTACAATGAAATTACTTTTAAAAATATTGTAAAAAATAATTCCGATATACCAATTCCAAATAATAAAAATTTATATTTTGTAAATCATATTTCTGCAGCTGCAAAAAACACAACAATTATTGAAAACAGAGATTATTTATGGCAAGATGAACAATTTCTATATTATGAATCTAACAATAACTATGATAATTTTAATAGCGAGGAGTATTTAGCTATTTATGACAAAAATAGTTCAAATATTTACACGACTAATGGTTTCTTTCTAATAAAATATAAAAAAGATATTATAAATTTTTTTGGTATGTATGATAACTATAAAGTTAACAAATTTGCCCAATTAAAAGAAGATAACACTCTTATTGTTCGAGCTAAAGACAAAAGTAATCAAATGAAAATTTATGACCAATTAAAAAGTGACAAAAATTTCTTATCTGTAGCTATGGAAATACTAGATAATATTCCCATAAAGGATTAAAAGGAGAATATGTTAATTAAACAATTCATCATTTTATTGAATATAATAATACTATTTACGGCTTGCGAATTTTTTGCAAAAAATGAGAATAGTGAACAAAAAAATTTATTTTCTGAAATGTGGCATTTAAAAAATACAGGTCAAAAATCTTATACTAAAAATACTGCTTTAAGTGGCCTTGATTTGAATTTACCAACTTCTAAATATTCAGGAAAAAATATTAAAATTTTAATTGCTGATGATGCTGTGGACTTAAAGCATCCCGATTTAGTGTCTAATGTATTACCAAATGGTTCAATTGATCTCTATAATGATATTTTCAATCCAGTTTCGTATCTTCCTATTTCACAAAATACAGAAACCCACGGAACAAAAGTAGCTGGTATTATTGCTGCTTCTAAGAACATACAAAATAAATTTCGCGGTATAGCATTCAATGCAAGTATAGGATCTGCTAACTTATTTGATAAAGCAAGTTCTATTTTTTCCTATTCAGCAATGCAAATGTTTATGTATGATTTTGCGTATAGCCAAAATGTAGATATAATTAACCAAAGTTATGGAGAAAATCCTTTTATTTATTCTGCACTGTCTTCATCTAATTATAATATTATTCATGAAATAATAAAAACGAAATCAAAAGTTACAAATAATAAGGGTTTTATTATTGTCACCAGCTCAGGTAACTATACTTGTGAATTTAAATATGCTGATAAATATTCTGAAGCAAATGGAAGAAAAGTAAATTATGAAACAGCTAGTAAAATTAATATTGAACAAATAAAAAATTTACAA
The DNA here is from genome assembly GCA_964435255.1 of uncultured Oligoflexia bacterium. Classification (GTDB taxonomy): domain Bacteria; phylum Bdellovibrionota_B; class Oligoflexia; order Silvanigrellales; family Silvanigrellaceae; genus Silvanigrella. Next base: position 1,361 of record CAYSZE010000253.1, on the reverse strand, counting down.
GAAAACGAAAAAAAATATTTATCACGAATTAGACCGCATTTATCTTTATTTGATTGGAAAAAATCTAGCCCTTATGGAATAGTAGTTGGTGCATTAGCTGCTAATGGAATTATTGCTGAATATTCAAGTATTGGTTCAAATTTATGGATCACAGGTTTCGGTGGAGGTGAAGCAAGCCGAAAAAAAGATGATCTCTTATACCATTCGGATACACAAGAGCGCCCTAAAATTATTACGACAAATATTCCTGGCCGTGTCGGGTATGGGAATCTATTTGATTCTGGATTTTTACTGGAAAATAAAGATCTTTTATATTCTTCTAGTTTTAGTGGCACCTCTGCTGCCGCACCAACTGTCACAGGAGTTGTTGCCCTTATTCTCGAAGCCAATCCTAAGTTGAATCTTTGGGATGTTAAACATATATTAGCCAAAACTGCGACACAAAAAGGCATTGAACTCAATCCAAAACCATTTTGTATTAAAATAATAGAAAATATGCACATTTTTAATACAGAAAATAATTTATGGGCAAGTTGGAATGCAGGTTGGGTTAAAAATGCGGCTGGCTATAACTATAGTAATTTTTATGGATTTGGAATCGTAAATGCAGCTCATGCAGTTGATTACGCTAGTCACTATGACAACCCTTATTTAGGAAAAAAAATTGAAACTATTAACTATAAAGAATATACTATTAATAAAATTATTTCTGAAGGAAATAGTGAAAATTCAATACCAATAAATATTAATAAGAATTTAAAAATTCAAGCCATAAATATTTATCCAATTATAGATACAAATAAGTCTGATGGACTTGGTATTGAAGTAGAGTCTCCACAGCATACAAAAAGCATTATTTTGTATCCAGGTAATTCATTAATAAGCTCTAATCCCGATCATTCTGATTTAAAATATCCAGGCTCAGATATTACTTTAGCTGAAAGTAACATTGGATTCTTATCGAATGCATTTTATGAAGAAAATTCAGCAGGAGTTTGGAAAATAAAAATTATAAATGCAAACAAAAATGAGCAAAATAAAGATAATAAAATAATATTTAAAGGGATTAAAATGGAAATATTAGGATATACCCCCTAATATTTTTTAATGCACAATCCCTTCAATATATTTTTCTGCTTGTAAAGCTGCTTGACAACCTCTCCCTGCTGCTGTGATAGCTTGACGATAAAGTTTATCTTCGACATCACCTGCAGCAAATATTCCAGGAACATTGGTATAAGTGCCATTCTGGGTTAAAATATAGCCTTTGTCATCCATAGCTACTAAACCTTTGATAAAATCGGTATTTGGATGATGTCCTATAGCCATAAACAAACCATCAACTTTAATGTTATCTTTAT
>CAYSZE010000252.1:0-5784 GCA_964435255.1 uncultured Oligoflexia bacterium | reverse complement strand
ATAATTTTTTTTCCAGCGAGAAATGAACTGTGTGGAACTGGAATTTCAATTAAATGCGCATCCCAGGGAGCTAAACTAGAGTTTACTTGTTCTAATGAGCTAGTTGTTGCTTCTTGATTGAAATTTGCTTTAAATTTTTCTTCAAACCATGAATAATAATGCGACACTTGTCTTCTAAAAAATATAAGAAAAATAATAGAAACAATAATAACAACACTTAATGTAATAAGAGAAGGAATAAAATTTAGGCTTAAAAAACCTATAACTAATAAAGTAATAATTCTGACAAGAAATAAAATTATAGCTTTACCGCGCATAGAACTTTTAGAATTAATTGTAGAGGTGTCACAGTAAAAACAATTTAGCATCGCCCAAGTACTTGGTGCTGCTAGTATAAATGCTGTAAGCCAGGCTAAAAATTTAGAAAGCTTTTCAGACTGGATATATGAACTAATTTGTGGTTCTAAAAAAACCGAAATAATAGAATAAATTGTAATAATTGCAATTAAATTTAAAGACCATTTTATAATTTTTAAATTATAAGTATTTTGTTTTTCCTCAACGATACTAAATTTTTGAAACCAGTTAATATAATTATTTATATAATCTCTAAATTTACTAGGGATCATTTTTTCAACTTTTTCAGCACCATTTAGTGAATATTTTATGAGATAAGGAGTCGTAAAAGTGGTTATTGTAGAAGCAGTCACAATAATTGGATAAAGTTTTGTATCTATGACTTTAAAACTAATTCCTAATGTTGCAATGATAAAAGAAAATTCGCCAATTTGAGCTAAACTAAATCCTGATTGAACAGCCACAGGAATTCTTTGGCCTGTAAATATTGAGCCAATAGTGACAGATGACATTTTACCAATAATAATGACAGCAGATATAATAATTATAGCGGTGAAGTTGTTTATAATGGCTGTAGGATCTAGTAGCATTCCAACTGAAACAAAAAAGACTGCGCCAAAAAGATCTTTTAAAGGTTGAACAAGATGTTCAATATGTTTTGCTTCAGGGCTTTCCGCAATAATAGAACCCATAATAAATGCACCCAAAGCAACAGAATAATTAAAATAGGCAGCAAGAGCGACCAACCCTAAACACAAGCCAATCGCTACGACCACAAGCATTTCATTATTTTTTTGCTGCCCTACCTTTCTTACAAAACGGGGTACTAAAAACATGCCAATTAAAAACCATGCGCCGACAACCACAGCAAGTTTTCCACTGGCAATAAGGAGTTCTAGCCCATTAAAACTTGAAGTTAGGGAAATATTAGTTAAAGCTACAAGCATGAGTATTGCTGCTAAATCTTCTACTATTAAAATCCCAAAAACCAGTTCGGCAAAACGTTTATTTTTCAGACCAAGTTCTTCAAAAGCTTTTATAATAATTGTTGTTGATGAAATTGCTATCATACAACCAAGAAAAATGGAGTCCATATTAGACCAGCCAAGTAATTTAGCTGTTAGTAAGCCAATTGAGATCATAAATAGAATTTGTATGATGGCTGTTCCAGCGGCAGAAACTCCAACCTTTGTGAGACGTCTGAAACTGAATTCAAGTCCGAGAGCAAACATTAAAAAGATAACGCCAAGTTCAGCCAGTGTTTTAAGTGAATTGACATCAACGATCGAAAAAAAAGGGTGTGTATAAGGGCCGACAATAATTCCAGCAACTATATAGCCAAGAACCACGGGTTGATTAATTTTTCTAAAGACATATGTAACGACAGCTGCGACACCTAAGATAACAGCAAGATCTATTATTAATTGAGGAATGTGGCTCATTTATAATCCTTACGTAAATTCAGAATGAATTCTTTCATAATGAAATAGATTCATAATATACCATTATAAATTAATAAAGATTTATAAATAATAAGAACTAAATTTAATATATGGAAATTAATATAAATTTGCATAATAAGAATAAAATATATATATTTTTATTATTATTAATTTATAAAAAAAATTAACTAAATTAATTACAATTAATAGGGCTGAAAAGTAAAAATTTATCTTTTATATATGTATTTTCAATGGCAAATGAAGAAAGATAGTTTCCTTCTTTGTCGATGGGAATGGGATCGTATTGGCTGTTATCAGTTTGAGTAAGAGAAGGGTTATTTTGGCAAGAATTAATTAGTTTTCCTAAAGCTTCAAAAAAGCTATTCTCTGATTTATCAATTGAAAATATTTTAATAGGTTTTCCTTCACAAGAAATAGTTTTGACTTCTCCTTTAATTAAAATATCTTGATTATTTGGAAATGAAGGTAAAGAATTGTTTAAAGCACCACAATAAATTTTAGCCTCTTGTATTTGGATTGCATATCCAGTTCCACTTACAAGATTTAAGATGCAAAGCAAAAAAAGACCTCTCCCCATTTTTCTAATTCCTTTCTTTTATAAATTAGGCAAATCAAATTATTTTGTAATTTGTATTGTCTCAATAATTTAGTTGATAATGAAAATCAACTTGTTTTAATTAATAGTATTTTAAAAAAACACCACATATATAAATTTTTTCTATTACCTTATTAAAGCAAGTACAAAATTTCTAGCTAAAAAATGAAGTGAAATATTATGGGAGGTTATTTATGTCTTGTTTTTGTATTCAAAATTTGTTTAGTTCATTTCATCTAAAAAAGATAAAATGAATTTTGTTCTCTTATGTTCATCTGCTAAAGAAATAAGTTTTGAATCATCTATCATATATGAGTTGAGTAGTGGTAAAAAAGCTGCTTGACCTATGATAGAACGGTAGCTATTGTCTTCAGGTCTTAAAGCCCAGATGTTGTTATATACCCAAGGTGAACCCTGAATATTTCCAACATATAACATAATATGTCCAGGAATATAAACAAGGGTAACAAGTTTACGCCCAATTCTTGAGAGTTCTTGTATTCTTAGTTCCGTTTTTAAATTACTTAGATCAATTATTTTACCAATTTTATACTGATCAACCGAATTTCTTGGTAACCATATTCCAAAAACTGTAAAAATACTTTGCAATTCCTGTGAACAATCATTATTAAAATACAAGCCTCCCCAGCCATAACTTCTACCATTTAGTTCTTTAATAACCCTTAAAAAATTTGCTGGGGTAGAGGTAAGTGGAAATGATGAGACTCCATTAATATTAACTGTAGCAGCTATTAACTTTGCATTACCTTCTTTTAGTTTTATAGGTAATAATATAATATTTTCAGATTTATTTTTTCCTGGAAAAATACTGCCTATATATCCAACTGTGAGAGTCTGATTTTTTTCATATTCACTGTTTATGTTTACTTCTGTTTGAACAATAACGCGTAAACCGTTTGTGTTAACCTGAGACATATAATTTTTAATAAATTTTTCAGTGACAAAAGCAATATCACTTGTTGGTATCCAAGTCATTAATTTTGTATGAGTTAATACAAGTGACCAACCATTTAGGCTATTTCCAATGACATATAAAGGACTGCCTATCCAGATGGAAGAATCTTGAAGTTGATCAAATGGATAACCATTACCAGCAATTTTATGATTGTAAAACAATGGTTCGTAAGTTGGAAAAAGTCTTGCTGAAGTATTATTAACAGCGATAGCTCTTCTTTTTGAGTTATATTCTTGCTGAACAAATTGAGGAAAGTTAATGTTTTTGGAAACAGTATTATCAAACCAAGAGCAAGGATATGCTTTAAAATTTACAGCAAAACTTTTTGCCAGTGGAGTATCGCAATGTTCTCTAAATTTTAGAAAATTTTTTTGTAATATTTCATGAGGATGAGAGTCTTTTACTGTATTCGTAACAAAAATTTCTGCCCAAGGAGATAGGGATCCCATTAAGTGCTCTTTAAAATCTTTGGTTTTAGCATCTAAAATTGATGCTTGTATTAAAGGTATATTAAAGTCATTGGAACTTTCATCAATATAATTTGCTACATTTTGTTTGTAATTGTGTAGAGGTAAAATTTGAATTGTATCGATATTTGCTGCAAAGATAAAAGAATGATAAATAAAAATTACTGAATAAATACACAACAACAGTGCTACAGATAAAAATTGTTTTTTCATTACTGACCTCATGCATTTTTGTATTTAGAAATAAAATTATTTAATAATATTTTATAAAAATAGTTAATTTATAGAATTTATGAAATGGAATAAGATATTTAATCTTTCTTATTCGAAGTAAGAATACAATCATTTTTTTCTATTTCAAGTAATAAAGACTCGTTATAAAAATAATTATTTATTAGCTTGTTTTATATTTATAATTTGTTGAGTTAGGAATTAAAAACAATAACAAATAGAAAATATCAGTTTAATGAATATTTATGCAATTATTTTATGCTTAAGAAAGTCTGATAAAATTAAAAAAGTCGCATTGACTAATAATGAGATAGCAAATCATTCATTTTTAATTTATGGGCTAGGAATCTATAAATCTTTTAAATAACTCATTGACAAATTCACTAAAAAACACTACAAACCTTTTAGTTGGTAGCGTGTCGTTAAGAGGTATGTATGAAAAAACTTGAAGAATTATCAGCGGTTGCTCACCGTATTGTAGATGTAGCTGAACATCTTATTCAACAAAAGGGGTACAATGGGTTTTCATATGACGACATTGCGCAGCAAGTTGGTTTAAAAAAACCTAGTATCCACCACCATTTTCCGACTAAAGCTAATTTAGTAACAATGGTTGTAGAGCGGTATACCTTTCGATTTGCGCAATTATTAAAAGAAATTGAAGAAAAAAATGTATTAGCGATTAAAAAACTTGATGCTTATATCGAACTTTTTAGCAACACTTTTGCCACTAATAGAAGGCTATGTGTTTGTGGCATGTTGGGGGCAGAATCTGATGTGTTACCACCTGAAATACAAGAAGCAGTGGCAAAGTTTTTTGAGCTGAATCGGGTTTGGTTAACCCATGTTTTTGCTCAGGGGATGAAAAATAAAGAATTTCGGATGGAATTAAATGCAAATGAGCAAGCGTTGTATTTGTTATCAGCCTTAGAAGGAGCAATGATTGTTGGGAGAGGATTTGCTTCAAATACAACACTTAAAGAAGTTGCGCTTGCGGCTATGCGTCTTATTGCTAACTGATCATTACATTTTATGAAATATTAAAATTCAAACTAAAAAATCATTATATAGTCAATTTGCTTTACTTTTAGACTTTATAATTTCAGCTAATAAGAATAAACTTGTAGCTGTGTCTATATTTAAAGAAAGTGAAATCAATATGACTAAACAAATTAAAAAAATAATATATTTATGCTGTGTTTTATTATGTATTCATTCAGCTTTTGCAAAAAAACCAAAAGTTGGAATAGTGGTAAAATCTTTAAATAATGAGTTTTTTAAAGAAATGCAGAGAGGCGTAGAAGAGTATAAACATACCCATATGGATAAAGTAGATATTATTTTTAAGGGTATTCCTACAGAAACAGATCATGCAGGTCAAATAAAAATAATTGAAGAATTTGCCAAATCAAAGGTAGATGCAATTATTATTGCCCCAGTTGATTCAACTAAAATCGTTCCTATTGTATTAAAACTCGTTAAACAAAATGTAATTGTTATAAATATGGACAATAAAATAGATGATAGAGCGCTTGCAAAATATAATATAAATATCCCGTTTATAGGACCAAGTAATTTTAATGGTGCGAAAGAAGTTGGAAGTGTTTTAGCGCAAAATAAGTTAAAAGCAGGTGATAAAGTAGCAATTATCGAAGGGCTTTCTAGTTCCGTTAATGCAAAGTCAAGAAGTGATGG
>CAYSZE010000251.1:0-29148 GCA_964435255.1 uncultured Oligoflexia bacterium | reverse complement strand
ATTAAAGTCTGTAAAGACCAATAAAAATTCCCACTTTTCTTATCTTGTTCCATTAACTCTTTATAGTCGATCGTAAACACATCGGTTAATGCAAAATCGTGCGGAGTGTAATTAATAATTGCAGGAAAATACATTTGCATTTTCTCTTGTGTTACTGTTTTTCTAAGTAAGAAAATAGGTTTATCATTAGCAACAATATTTGCACACAAAGAAATAAAAAATATGACTGAAAATAATATAATCCCAAATATTGCTTTTTTTTGCCCTATAAAATGACTAAATTTTCTATGTTTATTTTTTTCCATAAGTCCTTTTATTATTATCTATATTCAATTCGTGGATCTACTAAGTAATAAACAAAATCATTTAAAATTTGCCCAAACAAAATTGCTAGTGATTGTAATACAATAATCGCCATAACAACATTAAAATCGCGTGATGCTAATGATTGTAAACTTAAAGTTCCTAAACCAGGTAAACCAAATATAGGTTCAATAATAATTGATCCACCTAAAAAACTTCCTAAAACAGCACCGAACCCGACTAATAATGGCAATAAAGCATTTCGTAAGGCGTGTTTGAAAATAACAACATTTTCACTCAGTCCTTTGGCGCGAGCTGTACGAATATAGTCTGAACGTATGACTTCGAGCATGCTATTCTTTTGTAAGATTGTGAAAATTGTAAAGTTGCCAATAACAGATGCGAGAACGGGTAAAAACATATGACGGAACACGTCGTATGATTTACCCAAAACATTTAATTCGTCATAATTATCCGATCGCCACCCTCCTAAAGGAAAAATAGCACCAAAAGGCAAAAATCTATCAGTACAAAAAACCAACAAAAAGATAACTGCAAATACAAGAGCTGGAATACTATATGAAATGAATAAAAGAACAGTTGAAATAGAATCAAACTTTGATCCATCTTTTAAAGCCATAACAACACCAAGTGGAATAGCAATTAAATAACTTAGAAAAAATCCTGGAATACCAAACGACAACGAAATGGGAAGGCGTTCTATAATTTGATTAATTGCTGGTTCACGTGTGGTTATGGAATCACCAAAATTTAAAGTTACAATATTCTTTAACCAAATAAAGTAACGTGTTAAAGCGGGTTTATCTAAACCATACTGCACTTCTAATTCATGGGTTAATTTTTTTATTTCTTCTGGTCCCATGTTACTTGATTTTGAACTTCCACTTTCTGCTCCTAACCCCCGAATGCGAGCTAAGGCTTCTTGCACAGGTCCTCCTGGTAGATAATTTTGAATACAGAAGTAAGTAAACGTCATTAAAAAAAACATTGGAATAATTGCTATAAAGCGACGAATAAAATACTTTTGCATATTCACCTATTACTTTTCTAAATAAAATAAATCGCTAGCCGCCCCTGCCTCATAATTAGCTATCCATCTTGGAGAAAAAATTTTGCTATTTAGTCCCTCTAAAATATAATTTACTTCTGCAATAAAAGTATACGGCTGATCATGATAAATAATTCTATTTATTTCTTGCATAATATTTTGTCTTTTTAAAGGATCAAATTCTAAATTTGATTGTTTAATAAGCTCATCTACTCTAGCATTACTATAACTGATAAAATTTGAACCTTCATTTTTTTCGGAATCAGTATCCCATATTTGTTTTGCATTTGGATATAAAGAACCTGTCCATCCTAATATTAAAGCATCGAATTTTCTTTTATTAATTAAATCGAGAAAAGTATTCCATTCATAAGAGCGTATATTGACTTTTATTCCAGCTACTTTAAAATTTTCACGAACAATTTCTGCAATTTTTTGCCGCGCGGTATTATTTGAATTAATATCTAAATTAAATTCAAATTTTTCTTTTTTACCATTCTTTTCTCTAACCAAAACTCCAGAACCATCATTTTTCCAGCCTGCTTCTTTTAATAAAGAAAATGCTTTTTCTTTATTATAACTAATCATATTTTCTTTTTTTCGTAACTCAGGTGCCGCATTTTCAGTAAAAGAACCAAAGGGAGAAGTACTTTGAGTGTATAAATTAAAGTAAACCTTTTCAATAATTTTATTGTAGTCTACTAAATAGGATAGAGCAGTTCTTGTTTTTGCATCGCTAAACAAAGAACTTTTTAAGTTCCATGCAATATAATTATAAGGCTTAGGAAACTTATTTTTTACTTTTAACGTCCATATTTTCTTTTCATTTTGTTTTGAACCAAACTTACTTTTATCAATGTTACTAACCTTATTTTGCCATTGTTCTACTGTAAATGAAATTTGATCAATATCACCTTTTAAAAATTTTTCATATGTTAAGTTAGGATCAGGAATTATATCTAAAATAATTTCATCAGGATTAAATCTATTCTTAAATTGTGGTAAATCTTTTGCCCACCAATTTTTATTTCTTTTAAAGATTATTTTTTGTGAACGCAAAAATTTATCAAAAATATAGGCAGCGTTACCAATTGGATTCATAATACCTTTATCAGAATTAAAATCTTTGGTATTTTCAAATTGTTTTTTTTGGATTGGAATAAAAGATGCTAGCACATTTAAGGAATCAAATTTAGGTTCTTCAACATGAAATTTAAATTTTAATTTATCAATAACTATTAATGAAATACCTTCATAAAATGTTCTTAAAGCTGCTGCATGTGTTTTAGTATTCATAAGAGTATCAAACGTAAATTTAATATCGTCTGAGGTCACAGGGGAGCCATCTTGCCATTTTGCATTTTCATAAAGCGAAAATGTATACTCTTTTTTATCAGCAGAAACATGAAAGTGTTTTGCCAAATTTGGAATAAATTCTAATGTTTCTGGATCATGCGAGAAAAGTGACAACCATAAATACCCTTCAACAACACTTGAGGCCGTATCATCACTTAAAAGAGGGTTCATGACTTTAGGATCACTACCAATAGGAATATGGAGAACACCTCCTTTTTTTGCTGTGGGCATAGTATCATAAAAGGTTGTTTTTTTTGTGTAAGATAATTCACCTGTATTGTTAGCAAAAGAAAAACTTTGAAATAAAATTGATTTCAGAAAAATAATTGAAATAAGGTTAATTTTTTTCATAAGCAGCCCCTTATTTTTTAGCTATCGTATCGCAATTAAAACTTTCTTCTAATATTCTCACTCAATTTAAGATATAAAAAAAGAGACTTAAATATATTTAAGTCTCTTTCTTGTTCTACTAATAGTAAGTCTTACTGATTACTTTGTTACTTTGTCATTTTTGTTTGAGTTTAAAACATATTTTGACAAACTTTGGTAATACGCAATTTGAGTTGACATAGAAGGTGTCTTCATCCCAACTTTCATTTTAGTAGAACCATTTGGTGGCAAATAGCTTATAGGATTATAAGCCACGCCAGCAACCCGTGTTTCATAATGCAGATTTGCGCCCGTAACACGACCCGTTTTGCCAACATCACCGATCACTTGCCCTCTGCGTATAAACTGCCCATTGCGAACAATGATTCTGCTCATATGAGCATATAGAGTTTCATGTTCATTATCGTGCCCGATAATAACTGATTCTCCGTAACCGTTTTTATTTCCTGTAAACAAAATAATACCATCAGAAGACGCATGGATAGGAGTTCCCACTGGCGCACTAATGTCTATACCTGTATGCATTCTTGTCCGACTGACTAATTTAGCTTTTACTTTTTTACTTTTTTTAGCTCTTGTTGCAAGGCTTCGCATGCCAAAGGCACTTGAAAACGTTCCAATAGTAGGCCAAATCAGTTCGCCAAATTTTCCAGCCTTAGAGTCTAACGAAATAAGCGTTGAATCATTTAAATGCTCATCATCAAACTCAGAAAAGTCATCATCATTCTTTACTATATTATTAAGATGCTCTTGTTGTGCTCCGGAAAAACCAAAAAAGTTCCGCTCAGCCATTTCTTGTCTATGAATAAAAGCGGGATCCAGCACAACAGTTTCTTTCAATTCCGCCATTGAGCCCTTCAAAACTAAATTTTGATTAGAACTTCCAGAGTGGGAATTAATACATCCTGTTAAAGCAATAGTAAGAGGAATGAGGACAGCAAAAGATATTTTTTTCTTTAATCTTTCCAATTGCAACATTCTACTCTCTCCAAGGTTTAAGAAGCGGCCTAGACAGTATAATAATTATATCACATTGACAAGCTGCTCAGAATTTAGAGACTGGAATTTAGTCTAGCCCTTTTTGGATGGAGAAATTCAATAACCCGTCAAAATCATGACCTTTTGTACACTCTCCTGCATCATTTCTTTTGTGGGCATCTCAAGCCTTTGTAATATTTCCCCTTGGTTCCCAATAACCCAGACGCTTGGAATTTTAGGATTTTTCAGCGCATCTAAAAAATTTCTTGCTGCAAACTCATTTAAAAAAAGAGGATTATTTTTTTTCCGCCATGCCGTTACAGCTTCTATCGAATCATTTGAAAAGAGCCCCACAACCCCGACATTGCGCTGGGTAAATACTTTAAAATTTTTATTCATTATATCAGTAATTTCTGCTGAACGGGGGTTCCAAGTGGCCAAAATCAGCACATACCAAAAATGCATTTTACTCACATTTATTTCGGACTCACCTTCAATAGTCGGTTCCTTCGCATAAGATATAGTTGGAAACTCTGCATGTCTTGGTAACGGCGGTATATATACGGGAGCGGGAGGATTGCCTCCAGGAGTAGCAGGAGTCGAGCCCAACGGAGGAGCAGCAGCAGGCGGAGCATCTTTTTTTTTCTCCTCTGCAGCAAAAACACTAAAACTAAATAATAAATTTGCCAGTACGCTTAAGAAAAGAGAAGAAAATAAATAAAATTTAAAATAGTTAACTCTTTTTTTAAGAATCAAAAGCTCCTCCTTTCCTTTTTTAAAAAATACTGCCAAATATAGAATAGCTATTCTAGACAATGAGTTGTAACGTCTGGATTTTGTCGTTTTGGAGGAAATTACTTGAAAGAAATCCAAAAACAACACATAAATAAAGGATTATCAGATAATTATTTTACCCCGCTGAACTCACCATGCAATATACCCTGGCAAGAGTTTGAAGTTATTTTGGGAATAAAAAATTCCTATTCACAAAGAAATTTAAATTTTAAAACCATTTCTCAAGCAGAGACTTTTCTAAAAAATTGTGGTTTTGATTTATCAAATCAAATGCATGTAAAGCAATTTGAACAATTTTTTGGTGAAGCTATTTTTTTTATTAGACATATTCTATTTACAGAACAAGAAAGAGAAAAATTTATTGTTCCTTCCCAAATTATTCATATTTCAAACCCCTGTGAGCTTTTACTTAATGCAAGTTCTTTTCATCCCAGAAAAAGATACTTACGTTTGTGGTGTTGTTCCATATTGAAAGTCATGTATTCAATTGCGAATTTACAATACAGTGGGCGCTTGCATATTATCGATGATGCGCGAGAACAAATTTTCAAAAGAATAAAAAATATATTACACCCGCACCATCACCATCATGCTTCGCATAATGAACCTATCGTTTGTCATTTTAAAAATGCTTCGATCAAATTAAATAAAGTAGAGTGGAAAGAAGCAAAAACACGCACAAGTATTGTTCTAAAACTCCTGCATAAACCAGATAGTATCGTGGATGAAGTATTTGATTATCTGGGTGTGCGATTTGTTGTTCAAAATTCAAATGAAATTCCTTTGCTCCTTAAGCTTTTAATTGAAGCTGATATTATTATACCCCATCAGGTTGTCTCTATTCGCACAAGAAATTCTTTGCTGAATATCAAACACCCCAAGAAAGTTTTTAGCTTTTTAAAAGATTTAAATTCCTGTGGAACATTAACAGACCAAGAATTTGAAGATATGTGTAAAAATATGTCCTGGGCCGCACAATCAACAGACGATAATATAAAGCGTTCTAATTCATTTACTAGCCAACACTACCGCTCCCTGCAATTTACCGTGAGACACTTGGTAAGAACTCCAAATCCAGCATTTCTTGTGTTAGAGTCAATGACAAATCAACTCAGAAGGTATACTGGAATTTTACGCCAAGAACCTTGGATGGAAAGTGTGATTCCGCAATATTTTGCCCATTATTTTCCAATTGAAATCCAAATGATGGATCAAGAAAGTTATGAAATGGCTAAATTTGGACCCGCTTCCCATGAACAATATAAAGCGAATCAATTAAAAGCTGTAAGAGAAAGAGTTCTTGGAAACTTAATTACTTTTAGTACTGATAAGTTAACAACGCAAGATATTTAACAAAGGATTATTAGAATGAATACAGCGGAACTTGATAATTGGTTAGATATAGCGGGGTTGTTACCCCCGTTACCGAGTGATGCTGCAAAAAAAATAAAAATGAAATTAGGTATAAATCTTTCTAATCATCATACCTTTTTACCTCATATTTTAACTCGTGAAGAATTTCAAAAAGACATTTTACCACTTTTGACTGAAACTTTACCTAAGGATTTAGTAGAATTTATAACAAAAAGAGTAGAGAAAACTTTTGAATTACGTAACAAATTAAAAACTTTGAAAAATAGAATTACTGAGATTGTTGGCGAAGGAAATTTTTCTGCGCTGTGGCTTGATCGTGAAGCATTTTCTGCTGATAGCATGGAACACCGCGCTCTTATAACAGAAGCTGTTATTCACGTTTATTCTTGTAAAGCTTTGCAAAAAATTGTTAATTTACTTTGCCAACACAATATCCCTATGATCCCGTACGGCGAAGGCGGGGGTTACAATATGGGTGTGACTCCCATGGCACCTGCTGTGACAATAAGCGTAAGAGGTATTGATCATATATCAGAAATAAAGCCTAGCAGAAGAACACCTGGAAAATATGAAATTGCAGTGGGAGCTGGTGTCCCCTTTAAAGATTTAGTGCAGTATTTAGCCAAGCGTGGTTATGTTTTACGATGCGATCCTAATACACCACGAGCTGCGACAGGTGGAATTGCCGCAACAGGAAGTAACGGCGGACGTAAAGCTTTTGAAGTCATTTTAAGTGGACGTGCTATCATTAATGATGGAACTGCTTCTTTATTTGCTGTAGATGATAACGAAACAAATTGTATAAATAATGAACCTTTTTTACTCGCAAGAAAGTTTTTTAGCATAGAAAATATAAATTCTTTTGCAGATACCTTAAAAGAAATTAAAAAGAAAAAAAGACTAGCTAGCATTACACCAAACTCCAATGGCATTGTTGTTCCGTTACAAGGAATGAAAGCAAATGCTAATATGCTTGCACAAAAATCAAGTCACAATCATATTGATACCATTGATACAATGTCTGACTTGCCACCATTACCTATTTCGGCTTTTGTTGGTGCAGAAGGTTCGACAGGATTTATTTATGAAGTCACGTTTGAAATTGATAAACCTTTAGATTGGTTACAAGGTTCACGGTTGCATTTTAACAACGTCGATGCTGCCATGGCCGCAACACGTGAAATCAAAAAACTCCCTAAAAATGCACAACCAGAATATTTTGAATTTATCTCTGGTCAAAGCATCCGTCGTTACTTAATGCAAGATTTCCCTTCAGTATTTGATAAAGAGACAGAAGCGGTCATTATTCTTGCCGTTGAAGGAGAAACTGCAAAAATTTGTGCAGATAAGCACATAATAATTGAAGAAACTATTTTTAAATCAATTCAAAATTTAAATTTAAACAAAGATGAAATTATAACAAAATTAGAAAAAACAAATGTACTAAATCAGAAAAAAGAAATTGAAGAATTTGAAATTTTAAGAAAGCCTCGGGAAGAATTGCCTAAAAAATTACGCACAAAATGTAAAACAGATATGGAAATTCGCACCGAATATTTAAGCGAAGTGCTAAATTTAGTTGCAAGAACAAACCCCAAAAGTATGGCTGATAAAAAACAAGATGTTTTATTTGGCCATTTAACTCCCAATCACACCGCAATTATTCATTGGAACATTGGTGGCTTTGACTTATATGATGAAGAGCAAGCTGATATTGCTTGGGATTACTTAGAAAATGTTATTGGCAAAGCACAAAACCTTGCCCCACCATCTGATAAAAATGGCAGTGCGCGATTTACTGGTGAACATGGTGTTGCTGGTAAAGCACCATTCTTATGGCTAAATTTTATTCCGCAAGATGATTTCTTACGGATGTGTAAAATAAAAGACCTATTGGATCCCAAAGATCTTTTTAACCCCGACACTTTGTTTTTAAGAACAAGTCACGCTAGAGCGTTAAGAGCAAGACTGTTAAACACCAGCGCCATATTTATTAAAGAGTCTTTAGAAAAAGCTAACAAAATAAAGCTAACAAAAAAAGACTCTTTAGAACCTGATGAAACTTTATTATTAGCAGAAAATTATGCCATTATAGAAGGGCAGAAATGTACTCGTTGTAATAGTTGTAAAGTTTGCCCCGTTATTGACGCAGAACATGAACTAGAAAGAGAACAAAAAAGAAAAGCAAAAAATTCCGTTTTGCCAAGTAAAAAAAACATTTTAATGTTCATGGAGAGAATTACTCATATCCGCAGAACAGCAGAACAAAGTAACGACCCACATTTAGTTGATAAAATTATGCAAACAACTGCACTTATGATGAAAGAAAGTGTGTCTCTTCTAAAAAAATGTTTTTATTGCAGACGTTGTGACAAAGCATGCCCAGTTGATATCGAAATTCACCCCCTCATGCGTGCTTATCATACGATGGGCAAACTTCCTGCTATGGGCTCCCATCTTTGGGGGTTTATTTATGAACGACTTATGGGTGAAGATGTCTTTAAATCTGTAACTTTTCGTCTTGTTGCTTTTTTTATTCTTATTGGTTCACCGTTTTTAACTCTTATGCGAAAAATAAAAGCCATTCCCGATTGGTTAAAAACTTATACCGTCCCTCCTACTCTTTCATTTTCACACTACGAAGCAAAAGATCATGGTATTAAAATGCAACCAACAGATAATTTTGTTGTCATTAAAAATGATACCCAAAATGAAGAGTTTGTTGCACACGGAGAAAATGCAAAAAACACTGTGTTTATCCGTTATCGTGGTTGTATGGACACTTTTGGTAATCCGCAAGCAACACAAAGTGTCGATGAATATTTTAAAAATATTTTAAATGCACGGATTGTCGACTTAGAAAAGAAAATGTGCTGTGGCTTTCCTTTTGAAGCAGATGGGTTACATGAACGCGCCAAGCGCACCCAAATAATGAGTCTTATTGAAATAGCCAAATGCATCTCACGTCTTATTCTCGAATGTCATTCTGCCATGCAAGAAGTCCCTAAATTTATTTTATTTTCAAATTGTCCTACCTGCTGTGAAGCTATTAAAGAAATGCTTTCTTTATTAAAAGATGAAGCGACAGTTGAATATGTGCGCACGAAAGCAGGAATCCCCGAAGATTTTGACATGAGTAAAATAACTTTCGACACAATGGATACAGCAGAGTTGGCCATGTCACTAATTCATTCTATACCTAAAGTAAAAGAAGTTTCTAAAATAGAGCAAAGTGTCGGATTAAAAGTTCCTTGCCACAATACTAAAGCGGCAACAACTGCGCAAATCGAACTATTAAAACTTTATTTTTCATCTGTATTTTCATACGATCGGTGCTGTGGTTTATCTGGTACAGGAAGATTAAAGCATCCAAAAATTGGCACTAAAATTTCTGAAAAACTGTTTGAACAAATTCATGAAGAACCACCTCAAGTTATTGTCAGTGGTTGTCCAAGTTGCCGTGACGGTGTTAAAATGCAGCAAGATATTCTTATTGCTAAAGAAAAAAATTATAATAAATTCGAAATTTCTGGAATATTTGAACAAATTATGAAAAATATAAAATAAAAAAGAGAGAATTTATTCTCTCTTTATAAGCCGTCTATTTAAAAATATACTATTTAGCTTTTTCTTTTTCCTTGCTTGCAATAGCTGAATCTGTTTTTTCAACCTTTTCAAGTTTTAATTTTCCATCAATAGTATTAATAACTAAAGAAGTCACTTCACCCCAATCTGTTTTAAACAAATCGAATTCAGTAACTTGCTTGCCTTTATTTTTCGCATTACATTTCCATTGTCCTGCATTCAACCAAAGCCCATCATTATAGTAATTATCACCCCAATCAAACACTTCAGTTTTTCCTGGCATAATTGGTTTCGTCGTCATTGAAATATAAGATTCATCTTCACTTAAAAGTTTACAAGTTAATGAAATATTTTCTTTAGAATTATTTTTTATATTCCATTTTGTAGATAATTCTGAAGAAAAAGCTGAAAAATGAAAAGATAAGAGAGCAATTAAAGCGGCATTTGACATCAATTTCATTTAAAACTCCTTTATTTTATATTTCATTCTGCGCACATTCAACAATTTTGTGTTTGTTGAATATTTGTTATTGAAAGTTCAGAGCCTTTTATAACGTTACTTGAGGAAAATTCATCGGTCATTTGAAACATTGTCATTGCTGTATCTAATGAAGTCAAATCTTTTACGTCAAAACCTTGAAAAGAAACAATTCTATGCGGTTTTTGCAACGACAGTTTATAGAGTTTTTTATATGCATTAAAGACTGCTGCATTTTTTGCAATCTCTTGATAGGCATCACTGACACTTAAACTGTATTGCCCTTTCGCTTCTGTAATTAATTCAGCAATTTTAGCAGTTGTTTGTGCTTCTAGTAATTGCACTGCAAGTCTGCCATTTTCTTCTATATCTGCTTTTGTTTTTTCAAGTTGTGCTGAAACCGTATCAAATAATTGCTGAGAAATTTCTGACAATAAACTTAGTCTACTAAGAAAAACACCATTTAAATGTATGCCCCATTTTTCTAATTGCACTTTTATTTCTTTTTCTAAAATATTATTAACATAATCTCTATTTTCAAGAATATATTTGAATTCAAAAGTTCCTAAAATAGAAGTAGTTGTACTTATTACTATACTATTCATAAATTTTTCAACATTCTCAATATGAAAAGCAGCTTTAATTGGTGACTGTATTTTAAATTCATACCACAAATCTATAATTAAAGTTGTTCCTCGTAAGTCATTAACATGAATTTCTTCTATGCATCTAAAATCTTTTTTTAATGAAACAGAAATTAGTTTCATCCAAGGCATCATTCTATCTGGTAGAAATTGTAAACCAGGTTTTGCTATAACTCTAATTAACTTCCCAAAACGGCAAATAAGAATATTGGTTTCATTTTCAATTTGAATAAAAAAACATTTAAATATAACAATAAATATTGGAATTAGCAATACCCCAGCAATAATTCCTAATAAATAATTTAACGAATTTACACTCACTTTTTACCCCTTTATATAAGAAATTCTAGAGTCTGAATAAACTTCTACTTCTCTTCTTTCAAGATAGTCTTTAAGAGTTCCATTCATTTCGAGCTTTTCAATAATTTTTGCATGGGTTAAAATTTCTGCTTGCACCGATTTAGCTTTTGCTTTGGCTATTTCAATTCCTTTCTTTGCTGCTAATAATTTTTGCTCACATTCAGCTTCTTTAATGGCAAAGTTTTTTTCTGCTTCACTTTGGGCATGAATAACAGCATTTAATGCTTGTGCTAATTCTTCGGGTGGTAAAATATCTATAATATCTAAACCTTCAAATTGAAACCCATATGTACTAGGCATACGATCAAAACAATAATTTTTTATTTGCACATTTAAATTGTTTCTTTCTGTGCGCAAAATAGCATATGAGCCTACATATTTTTGCATGTATTTATCAGAGACAATTTTATTGCTACTTAATTTAGCTATTTCCTGATGCAAAAGTCCATTAAAAAAACTTTTTATATGCTCAACAGGTTTTTCCATTGCATACAAAAAAGAATAAATATTATTAATTAAAGGAACAAATCTTAATTTAGAATCTACACGCAATAGAGTCCCATCGGAAGTCATAAGCATTGTTCCCTTCTCAGAACTTGCTAAATCAAGAATTTGTTCTTTAATAGAGATTTTTCTCACTTTTTGCCAGGGAAACTTAAAGTGTAAACCAGAAGCATAGATTTTTAAATTTTTTTCATTTTTATCTATTGTTTTAGCTTTTCCAAAACAGCTCACAACAGCTATTGAACCTTCTTGCACTTGAAAAAAAATTTTTCGTACCTGAAATAGTAAATAAATACTTAGACCAAGTAAAAACCCTAAGAATACTTGTTCAAACATAAATTTCTCCAGTTAAAATTTATCATTTTGTAACCCATGCTTCGAACTAAAACTAAAAAGACTCATTTTTTTATCTGATATAAGATTATTATGTTTTTTATACGCTTTAACGAGACCTTTATTGACTTCGACAACATCATCATTGAAATGCAAATGTGCATCTGTTACTTTTGGTAAAAGCTCGACTTTATCATAAGAATCGACAACCATCCCATGCGGAACATATCTTCCTTCAGGAATTTCAACCCCGACAACAATAGCTCCAATGCCAATGTAACAATGCGAACCAATCACGGAATCATGCACAATGGCTTGAAAACCTATAAAGGAATTGTTTCCAATAAAACATGGACCATGCACCAAAGCTTGATGCGCTACCGAAACATTTTGCCCGATATAAACAGCCCAATCTTCATTGCCAACACTCACCCATTTTTCTTTTAAGGCGTGAATAACAACTCCATCTTGAATATTAGAATAATCACCGATATAAAAAGGTGAACCTTCATCAGCCCGAATGGAGCTTTCTGCTGCAATATGCACTTGTTCACCTAAAATAACATTGCCAATAATTGATGCTTTTTGATGCACAAAAGCAGAAGCAGCAAATGATGCCTTATCTCTTATTTGCTCAAACCAACTATTTTTTTCTTTACTGACTTCATTATGTTTATTTTTTTTGACTTGTTCTTGTGTACCTAAATGCGAAATTAATGCTCTTATATTATTGGGTCGCACTGCATTTTTAATTTCGTTTTTCTCACGACTGTTTTCATTTTTATGAAAGAGTTTATCAAAAAAATAAATCCCAATTCCTAAAATTAAACCCAACATCAAATGCCCAGAAATAGTTCCAATCGCAGTTATGATAAATGCAAGAGCTTCAAATTTATTTTCTTTTAAAAAATGAAAAAAACTTTTGAATTCTACTAAACGTAAACCAACAACACAAAGCAATCCAGACAAAGCTGCCAATGGGATAGCAGCCATAATTTGACTAAGATATAAGATAGAAGCAATTAATAAAATTGCATGTAATAAAGCAGAAAAGCGAGTTTTTGCTCCACTTTGCACATTTACAGTCGAGCGGACAATAACTCCCGAAACAGGCATGCCACCGACTAAACCCGATCCTAAATTTCCAATTCCTTGCCCAAAAAGTTCTAAATTGGAGTTATGAGGCTTTTTAGTGTTTGTCATTCTATCTATTGCTTGCGCAGACAGTAAAGATTCAACAGAAGCTAATATTGCCAAAGGAATTGTTGCGAATAAAAGATTAAATATTTTCTCTGACTCAATAAAAGGAAATTTAGGTATTGGTAATGACCCTGGTATCAGCCCAACACGTTCAATATTCCAATTTAAATGGACAGACAAAGCGGTCACAATAACAATTGCAATAAAAGAGGCTGGGAACCTTTTAAATTGTTTGCAAGAGGTCACTAAAAAAGCCACAAATAATCCGCAAATAACCGCAAACCATGACACTTCATGCAACCATTTTGGATCATTTATTGATTTTAATATATGCATAACTGAGTAATCAAATCCAAACAATTCTGGGATTTGTGAATCTAATAATTTGATACCCACACCCGTTGTGAATCCAGCTAAAACAGCTTCTGGCACAAATTTTATAAATTTACCTGCTGAAATAAAACTTAACAGAATTTGAAAACAACCAATAAATAAACAGGCAAAACAAACACCAATTGCACCATAATCTTTTGTTATCGCCAATACCATAACATTTAATGCTGCCGCTGGTCCTGTGACTTGTAAATGTGAACCACCAAATATAGCAGCCAGGCCACCACCAATTGCTCCTGCTAACAGCCCAGAGCTTGCTGGCAAGCCGCATGCAACCGCTAGAGCAATATTTAACGGAAGAGCGACTGAAGCCACTGTTATGGCAGAAAGAGTATCCTGTAATACGTTTTTACCTTTGAGGATCTGTAACCAATCTTTGCCTAATTCTGAACCAAATTGTTTAAACTGATTATTATTATCAATTATCAGGCGTTTTTTACCCACGTTCTCTGATAATTCAAAAATATTTGAAATTTTCATTTTACTCCTACATGTTTTTTTATGTTAAAATGAATTCAATTTAATGAATTATCTTTTGACTAAGTCAGAACACCAGCGGTTATCCCAACATAACTGCATTTTATTATCATTTAGTTTTATATTAAAAATAACATTTTCTCTTAAATGTGTCATTTTTACAGATAAGTTTATTAGAAAATTGTTACCTTCTTTTTTAAAACCTCTAACAACGTAACTACCAATCACTTGTGGATCTGTTTTTCCAGAACTTTTTGTACAGATATAATCATCATAATACTCTAAATATGATTCCACTCGATTATTAGCTTTAAAAATAAAATTATAGGTTCCTTGAAAAATACCATCACCATAACTAGTACAATTATTTCCGCGCCAGTCAGTATTATCTAGGAGATTAGAGACATTATCAGCTGCCTTAGCTATAGGTATAATGTTAAGTAAAGTCATTAGGAGAATAAATTTTTTTTTCATTCTTTCCTCGGTTAAAATAATAATTAAATTGTTACTATAATGATAATTAGTAAGTTAAAAAAATCAAGAAAATGTCTTAAAAATTGCAATTTATTTTTTAAATATTATTTTAAATTTAAAAAACCATTTTTCTTTTTGTAAAATTATTACTTTAATTATTAATTTATAATCATTGCTTAATTATGTAAATTTTTTTAAAATTAATTTTTGTCTATTGAATAATATTATATTTTTTAAACAATAAAAGTAAATAATATAGAATATTATTAAAATATTCTATATTCAAATTATATTAAAGTATATATTAAAGAAAAACGCGCCGAATGAAATAAAATATTATCAGATAAACTTAATCCTATTCTTTTACTGCTAAAAGCCCATAAATATAGTTTGGATTTGTAGCCAATAAAGCGTCGGTACTGTTATCGACATCTGAATCTTTTAAAGTATTGGCTTTGGTCAATTCCCACTGTATTACACTTCCGCCGTTTTCCATTTTTTCCTTGTTAACTTGGGCTAAAAATTTTTCGAGGTTTGGAGCAATGGTTTTCATTCCTAAGGAAAGAGTATAGGCACCTACAATTTGATTATAATTTTGCGCAGGGAACATCATATTATCTGTTGTCGTTGTTGTATCTGTTACTGTAATTGCTGTTCCCCAAGTATGAGTATAATTTAGTGTTAATTTTTCTTGCGCCACAGCAGGATCTCCGATTGTGGTCTCTGAGCCAATTTGAACCGCTGAAGATATGGTATCTGTTGTCGACAAACCATGCGTCACAGCTACATTTTTTTCAAATCCTGTCCCCTGTGTTAAATAGTCGAACCATTTTAAATTCCAAAAAGTACCATTTAATAATTTTTCCTGCGTTCCGTCTTGACTTGTCAGAGGCGTGAAAGGGTAAGGAGTTGTACAAGCCAGCGTTCCCACAGGTGGTGTAGGCTCTTCTAAACAGGCATATTCATTAGCCAACGATTTAAACGAAATATATCCTATAACATCGCCGTATTTAACATCGTAGACGACTGGATTCTCAGTTTGCATATCTTGATCAATATTAAAGGGCTCATATTTTTTGCTACTAGAATTCAAAAAGTAAAATTCATTAAAGCTATTGCTGTTATCTTGAATCACAAAATAATTTTCAGCTTGTGTGTTATAGTCTCGCATATCAAATGCAATCAGGGCAGGTAATCCTGCAATCCCTTTGTCATAACGCCCTATCTTGAGTTGCCCACGGCACCCATTCACAGCTTTACAAGTCAATTGAGTTCCAATAGCTGGATTACCAAGCTGCGTATAGGTTGAAGATGTCGCAGTTTGATCAAACCCCCACATTTCTGGCAATGAGTTATTATGACTTTTAACATAAGCAGGAATATCAGTCATTGTAGGAATTGGTAAAGAAGGAACCTGATTAGTGGTAAAGTTTCCACTCATTCCCTGTTGTAAGCTAAAGGAATAGCCCATACCTTTTGTAACAGGCGCTAGCCCCTCTGCAATAGAAATATTAGAAAATAACACCGAAGCGAAAAGTGACACACTTGCATATAAATATTTATCCTTGTTTTTCATAATCAACTCCTTAGCATCAACAATTCCATAACCAGATTAAAAGAACCGATTTTTTATTGCTAAGAAGTCTTCAATTGTAGGCATTAAAGACAAGTTGATTAGGAGATATTTTATAAAATAATTGGGAACTTAAAATATAATAGCAATAAAATATACCCTTATGTCCATAAATTTTACGAAAATAATGGGACTTTTCATGTGCTATTCACTTAAAAATGAAAGAAAGCAGTCAATAAATGTTTGCTGCTAAAAATATTTTTGCATTTAAACATGCTTAGTTTAGCAATAAGCATACTTATATTCCTAGAAAAAACTCAATCTTTCACTAGTTTGTCAAACCAACAACAATTATGACATTTTATTAGTTTTATTTATAAATATTTTCTTCTTTTAACTCTATAAATAATGAAAACTATTGACTTAAAAATACTGCTCAAATATATTGACACAAATGCAATAAAATAATTTTAATAATTTAATAAATAAGAAAGATATCTTTATGAGAAAAATTATATATTTTGTTTTCTTTTTTTCTTACAATTGTTTAGCATTTTGCCAGAATTTAACATCTTATCATGATGATATATTAGGTGGAATATTATTAGAAAAAATTGAATGTATTTCTAGCTATAATAATATAAACCATGAATTTGAACTAGTTTTAAATTTTTACGATACAATTTCTGAAAACAATTATAAAGCAGGACTGTTTACACGTAAAGGAAAATATGAAGGCTCTAAAATTTATCAATACTCTTTAACCCTACAGGAAAAAAAAGAAAATGAAATGATTTTTAAAATCCCTGAAATGGAACTCACTGTCCTACTTAAAATTAAAGAAAGATATGCTGAAATATATCAAAAAAACAGGAACTATCCAAATTATATCTGTAGTTAAAAATGTAATGTAAAGAAAAAAGTACTTAATAAAGACAAAAAATTATAATATATTAAATTGTCAGGTTCTCTTTTATCATTTTAAACTAATGAATAGCAAAAAAACCATGAAGATTAAAAATGCCATTATAAGACCCAAACTAACTATAAAAACACCAATTTATATTTTCTTAAATTATTACTGGTTAAAAGAAGAACTTTTAGCATTTTGTACACAAAATAAGCTCCCAACACATGGTGGTAAATTGGAACTCATGAGTCGAATTGAAAGTTTCTTAAAAAACAATGATAGGATTCCCCAAAAAATACAACGAAAAAAAACTAATCAAAGAGATAGCGCTAGTGATCTTACTTTAAAAACTGTTGTCAATTGTTTTAAAAATGATTTAAAAACCAGAAACTTTTTTATTCAGCACATAGGTAAACACTTTCATTTTAATGCATACTTAAGAGAATTTGCAAAAGAAAGCTTTAAAAACAAAGAAAATATAACCTATGGCGAATTAATTAAAGGTTGGATCAAAAGTGAAGAATTAAAAAAACAAAAAGACTTTAAAACTGAAATAAGCCCGCAATTTGAATACATGCAATTTATCAGAGATTATTTTGCCAATGAAAAAAATAAAACCCGTGATGATGCTATTGCAGCTTGGCATTTTATTAAAACCCAGCCTGGAAAAAGAAGTTATGCGCGGTATAAGAAAATGCGTGGGAATAAGAACAGACAATCTTAATTCTGATTAAATATTTTTTCTCTTAAATAATTCATGACCACTTCTAATTCATTTTCAGGACTAAGCAAACCATTAACAACAAAATCAGCCGTTAATTTTAATTTTTCATCAAAATACAAGGGTCTAGATTCATTTAAATAAAACTCTAATTCCTCTAAAATATCTTTAGCTAAATTTTGGTTAGCAAAATCACGTAACAAACGTCTACATAATGAAACATCGAGTGGTACGGAAAGATGAAGCATGAAGTCAATAAACTGCCCTGTTTCAGAATGCAACCGCCCTAAAGGAGCATCAAAAATAATAAATATTGATACCATTTGACATAATCGTCAGGTTCAGCAGAAAACTCATCATAATCATCCCATGTGACAATACTAGCTTCCAACTTTTTCGCTAATAGTTTTGCTAGAGTTGATTTTCCTGCACCTGTATTTCCACTAATAGCTATTATTCTAGAATACGATTCTTTTCTATACATTACTTCACAATATCCTCTAATTTTACAATAATACTTCTTGGGAATTTTTCATTGCTTTGCCACCATCCAATATTGGAAAATTTTAAAAAGCTTTCCTCATTTTCATTATCACCTTTAAAATACTCTAAACGCGCTTGAATAATAGGATCGACAAGCATTTTTTTATTTGCACAGATGGTTCCTACATCTTTTCCATTAAGTTTTAAACTAAGCCCCCAACCATGGGGATAATCGTTGCCAAAAAATTTTATCCAGGAACACGGAATTTCAGTATCTGTAAAAGTAATTTTTTGATTATTAAAACTAATTATTTCATTTTTTTGAATATCTGTCTTTTTTTTAGGTTCTAACACATAAATAGTAAATGCTGGGGCCACTGTATTAATATCAAAGGAATGATTATATAGCACATCATAATTCGTTTGGTTAATAAGTTCTACTTTAAAATAGGAATAAGCTTTGCTGCTGTTTATAAGAGAAAAACTAAAACATAAAAAAGTTTTTAAATATATCCTCATAATACATGACTCCTTCCTTATTTATATAATCACATAACTACCTCTATAAAATTAGGAACTGTTGAATTTCTGCTAAACCAACCTGCATTACTCAACTTTAAAATAAATTTTCCTGCATCATTTTTTATAACTTCTAAATTTGCTTGCACACTATTATCTGATGGTAAAAATTTAGTGGCACAAATTTCACCTATATATTTATGATTAATACTAAATTTTAAAAAATATCCATGCGTTATTTTGGTATTAAATAGTTCCAGTTGTGAACAAGCGGTCTCACTTCTTTCAAACTGCAATAAATTAGCAAAATTTAAAATGCTAAATTGTTCTGCTGATATTTGCCAGTATTCTCCTTTATTTAATATTAAACCATAGCTACCTTTAGCTTTATCTTTTTCAAATATTTGTAAAAATATTTTATAATTATCTGTATTAGTACTGTTATAAAAATATATTTTATATTTTGCTATAGCAGACTGTGAAAATAGTAAAAACAAAAAAATTAGAAGTATTTTTTTTATTTGCATATATTAAACCCAATGAGAATATATAAAACTTATTATATTATACAAATAATTCAAAAATTAGAGCGTGTGTAAATATATAAAATAATAATATATTTAAATTTTTAAATTTGCAAGAAATAAAAAAAATAAAAACGCATTTTTTAGATGCGTTTTTATACCATAACCAATTTATAAAATTCTAGGCTTTTATAAAAATTATTATTTATATTTGGGGTCCTGCTTGAGCAATTAAAGTACTACCTTTAATTTTCTTAAAGTTATCAATAAACATTTGTGCTATTTTTTTTCTAGCCAAGTCATAACTTTCTTTATTTTTCCAACCATTTCTTGGATCTAAAATTTCAGCAGGAACATTTGCTACTTTGACTGGAATTTTTAAATTAAAGACATCGAAGTTTCTATAGGTTTCATCTTTTAAAGTACCTGAATGGATTGAATCAAGAATGGCTCTTGTATATTTAAGAGAAATTCTTTCTCCAACACCGTAAGCACCCCCAGTCCAACCAGTATTTATTAACCAAGTCTTCACTTTTGGAAATGTTTTTAATTTTTCTTCCAATAACTCAGCATATTTTTGCGGAGAAAATACCATAAAAGGAGCACCAAAGCACGCAGAAAAAGTAGCCGACGGTTCTTTAACACCAACTTCAGTTCCAGAAACTTTTGCCGTATACCCACTCATAAAATAATATAAGGCTTGTTCAGAAGTTAATAAGCTAACAGGTGGAAACACTCCAAAAGCATCACATGTTAAAAAGATAATATTACTTGCATGCGAAGTGACACATGGTACTTTGGCATTTCTGATATACTCAATATTATAAGAAGCTCTTGTGTTTTCAGTTATACTGAGATCATCATAATTTGCGACTCGTGTTTGCGGATCAAGCACAACGTTTTCCAACAAACTTCCAAAACGAATAGCACTAAAAATATCGGGTTCTTTTTCTGCGGAAAGATGATCACACTTTGCGTAACAACCGCCTTCAATATTAAAAATACCATTATCGCTCCAGCAATGTTCGTCATCACCTATGAGTTTTCTATGCGGATCTGCTGATAAAGTTGTTTTCCCTGTACCTGATAATCCTAATAAAATACTCACATCACCTTTATTACCTTCTGTAACAGAACAGTGCATTGAAAGAATATTTCTTTTAGGCATAAGGTAATTCATAATAGTAAAAATACCTTTTTTCATTTCTCCAGCATATTCTGTGCCTAAAATAACAATTTCTTTTGCTTCTAAATTTAAGCAAATACTGGACTTAGATGTTACGCCAGGAACATTTTCATCTGCTTTTTCAACGCCTGCATTATAAATAATACAATCGGGTTGACCAAAGTTTTCCAATTCACTTTGCGTAGGTAAAATAAACATATTTGAAACAAATAATGCATGATAAGGACGTGAACAAATGACTCTTACTTTTAATTGACAAGATTTATCCCAACCAGCAAAGACATCAAAAACATATAATTTCTTTTGTTTTTTAAAATATTCAATAGCTCTTTGTTTATTTGCTGTAAAACCTTCTTCAGTAATAGGAATATTAACATCACCCCAATTCACATCAGCTTCACTTTCAGGATGCTTAACTATTCTTTTATCTTTTGGACTTCTCCCTGTTTTTTCGCCAGATCTTGCTGAAAGAGCTCCTGTAGATGTTATTACAGACCCATTTTCAAATTTAATTGCATGCTCATAGAGCATAGAAGGTAATAAATTATGATAAATTTCCGCATCTTTAATTCCGAATTCATTCAGCATAGAAAAAATCCTTTTAAAAAAATTAATACAATGGGATTTTATGTATTGCTAATACTAAAAAAATACCCTCAAAATTAGTAAATTATTTTAACTATTATCTGTGTTGTCATTAATTTTAAAATTAAAAAAAAACTTTATTAATTTCGTTCATTCCTCTAAAATTTAATCATAGTACAATAGTTAAAATTACAATAGAAATAAATTAGAACCAGATGATTTGTAAGTCAAGCTATGTAACTAAAACTTCAATTGATATTCAAATTTTTTTGTTTCTAACATCTATTAATCAATTTTGTTACCTAGGTGCCCAAGATACAAATTATTTATTAAGTAGCACTTCAGTCATATATTTTGCGAGTGCTTGTTTTTGCTCTGCTGACAATGTTGAACGGTAATCGGGCATAACATCTTTTTTACCACCATTTAATACATCAACAATTTGTTTTTCTGCTGACTTCTTTAATGGTTGAATTTTTTTTGACAAATTACTGCCAACAGGACCATCGCCTGCACCAGATGTGCCATGACACATCAAACAATGTTGATTATATAGATTTTTTCCTTGATTTATAAGCTGTTCATTTTTATCCGCGTAGGCAGCATGAACATGAACAGCTAAAAAGACAAAACATAATCTTAATAATTTCATCATTCTCCTTATCCGATTCTGATGACAGGACATTCTAACTATTGATATTAAATACCAAGTATTTTGTCCTGAAGATTTTTTGGCAGTACTTCATAATGAGAAAAGTGCATTGAACTGCTCGCCCTTCCCTGCGATAAAGATCGAATATCTGTTTCATAACCAAATAAACAAGAAAGCGGTATATTGGCATGCACAACTTGCAAATGCCCACGGGAATCTAGCCCCGAAACATGCCCCCTTCTACTATTGATATCTGATACAATAGTACCACTATAATCGGGAGGCACAACAACTTCTACTTTCATAATCGGTTCCATCATGACAGGTTTAGCTGCTGATAATGCCATACGCAGTGCATTGCTTGCCGCAACTTTATACACGACATCGTCGATTGCTTGAGAATCATAAGAATAATCAGTTACTTTAACTTTTAAGTTTACTAAGGGGTACCCGCATAACGTACCACTTCCAACAGCTCCTGATAAAGCTTCTTTCATAGCTGCAACTATTGTTGCAGGTACCATTGCTTTTGCTGGCACTTCAATTTCAACTGCTGTTTTTTCGTTATTAGGTTCTATTTCTAATGCCACTTTGGCACTAAATGTTTTATTGGACAAAGAACGGCTAAAAGTATCACTGGCTTTTGCAGGAATGGAAATACATTCTCGATAAGAAACTTGTGGGTTACCAACATTTGCATTGACTTTAAATTCGCGCAGCAAACGGTCAGCAATAATTTGTAAATGCAATTCGCCCATACCCGAAATTAAAACTTGACCTGTTTCTTCACTTGTCGAGACTTTTAATGAAGGATCTTCTTGCGCTAACTTATTTAAACTCTGTTGTAATTTATCGAGATCACCACTGCTTTTAGGTTCAATTGCTAGTGAGATCACGGGATCGGGAAATTTCATAGATTCATAGGCAATGGGGGCATTGACCTCACAAAGAGTATCACCCGTCGTAGCAAACTTTAGACCTACCACTGCGACAATTTCGCCTGCAGCAGCAGTCTGTAATTCTTCCCGATCATTGGCATGCATGCGTAAAATTTTCGTAACACGTTCTTTTTTATTTTTTAAAATATTTAAAACCGCATCACCTGTTTTAATAGCCCCTGAATAAATGCGCATAAAAAACAGCGCACCAACAAAAGGATCTGTCATTATTTTAAAAACAATACCTGAAAAGGGTTCGTTGTTATTGGGTAAGCGTTTGCCGCTTTTAACAACCCCTTCTATTTCCACACCTTCAACGGGAGGAACATCAAGTGGAGAAGGCAAGAAAGCAATAACAGCATCGAGTAAAGGTTGAATTCCTTTATTACGAAATGACGATCCCATAAAAATAGGAACTATTTTTAAACTGATCACAGCTTTTCGCAGTGCAAAATTAATTTGTTCAGCAGTCACTTTCGCATCGGCAAGCACAGCTTCAGCCAATGTGTCATCAAAGTCAGCTAGGTTTTCAACCAACACTTGCCTAT
Source organism: uncultured Oligoflexia bacterium (assembly GCA_964435255.1). Taxonomy (GTDB): domain Bacteria; phylum Bdellovibrionota_B; class Oligoflexia; order Silvanigrellales; family Silvanigrellaceae; genus Silvanigrella. The sequence goes on along the minus strand of CAYSZE010000251.1, from coordinate 5,796 downwards.
ATAACAAGGCATCATCTCTCAGGTCAGCAGGAACATCCTGCACAACAGGTGGCGTGTCTTTGTCATCTGTTTTCCAAACATAGGCTTGCATGGCAATGAGATCGACTACTCCTGTAAAATGATTCTCTACTCCCATTGGCAATTGCGCAAAAGCGACATTGGCATTCAATTTTTCTTTCATAGAGTTGATACACATTTCAGGATCGGCACCAACTTTATCCATTTTATTTAAAAAAGCTATTCTAGGAACTTTATAGCGATCCGCTTGCCGCCAGACAGTTTCAGACTGTGGTTCCACGCCATTAGCGGCATCGAAAACTGCTACCGCCCCATCAAGCACACGCAAAGAACGTTCGACCTCTACAGTGAAATCGACATGACCAGGGGTATCGATTAAATTGATCCGGTAATCTTTCCAAAAAGTTGTGGTTGCTGCAGAAGTAATTGTAATACCACGTTCTTGTTCTTGCACCATCCAATCCATTGTTGCTGTGCCTTCATGAACTTCACCTAACTTATGGCTTCTACCTGTATAATATAATATACGTTCAGATGTTGTTGTTTTTCCTGCATCTATATGTGCCATGATACCAATATTACGATACTTACTAAGTTCTTGATTGCTTGTAGAAGACATAGCTAAACTTCTTTCAAAGAAAAGGAAAAATGAAGAATATCAAAGGGGATATCAATCCTCTATGCATGATTAGGTATACAATTTATCTATAAAAATCAATAACAGAGATTCTGCTTAGCGGCTCAGAAAGAAAAACAGCATTGTAAAAAAATCTGCAATAAATAAGTGATTAACTGTCAAAATATCGTTAATCTTAATATTTAATTTAAAAAATCCGAGATTAAAAATGAAAAAATTCTTATTAAATTTTATAATTGTTAACAGCAATGGTTCAATTTTTAATTTTTTATTAATTTAAGAGGATAATGTATGAATAAAAAAATCAAATTAAGTATTATTGTTAGTTCCTTTCTTATTTCGCCTTTAAGCTACGCAGGTACTTGTACAATGCATGTGACACGCGAAGCTTGTCCTGGTATGGAAAAAGAAAGTTTTGCAAAATGTGGTGGCAAAGCTAGCTGCGATGAAACTAAAAAAACAGGAAGTGCTGAGTCCTGTGCAAAAGCAGCCCTAGAAGCATGCGACAATGTTGCAGCAAGACAAAAGCAAACAAAAACAAAAAAAATTACTGCTGATTATGAAGGGAAACCTGTAGATGGTGGTAAAAATTTTTGCGAGCCAAATAGACCAGATTTTAATAAATGCTGATAAATTTACTACTTAAAAGTATTTGGATGTCATATGAAACTGATTAATAAATTATCATTAAAAGCAAAACTCAATTTATTAAATGGGATTCTTGCTTTTTTTCTAGTTTTGGTCAGTATATTCGCTCAATTTGGTATTCATTCCAGCAATTTAATTATTGAAGAACTAGCATCGAATGAGTCTTCCCATTGGCTAAATCAATCGCTCATAATTAAATCTGATATACAAGCACTATTACGTGTAGCTATGGAACCTTATGCTACCAGCAAAGCAGTCACTGGTAACGCTATTAAAGATGTTAATGATGCAATTAAAACTTTTGAACAAAATTTAGATAAATTTACTGCTGAAAGTAAATTCGATAATGAAGAGCAAAAGAAATTTGATAAATTAAAAGATGCTTGGAAAGCAAATAAAGAATTATTACAAACTATATTAGGTAATTTACAAGAAGGAAAAACAAACAGAGAAGAATTAAATACCCAAATTATAAAAACAGAAGATGGCTTCTTAAATATTAGTGATATACTTAGCGACCTGTTAGGTGGAAATAGAAAAAAAATACTAGAACTTCATACCATTGCTCAATTAAAAGAAAAAATATTTTTTATTGGGTTGTTAGTTTTGCTTTTTTTTACACTTGGAATTTCTATAATAAGTTTTGTTTTTAATATTAAATTAAATAAGAATTTTAAAAAACTTAGTTCTGATCTCTTTAACAGAGCAAAAGAAATGACAAATGTCGTATTTTCTTTAAAAGAAAGTTCAGATTCATTAAATTCTGCCATTAAAAAACAATCACATTCCATCCATGACACTACAGCAGCTATAAATCAAATGAATTCTACTATCAACAATACTACGTTAAATACAAAAGAATTATTTGAAGTATCTAAAGCTTCGTTAAATAGATCTGACAATGGAAAATCGATTATGTCAAATTTAGTCGTGGCGATGGAATCTATTAACAAATCAAATGATCAACTGCAAGAAATCAGTCAAATAATTACTCAAATAAATACAAAAACAACTGTCATAAATGATATTGTTTCAAAAACAGAATTATTGTCATTAAATGCTTCTATTGAATCTGCCAGAGCAGGAGAACAAGGGAAAGGATTTGCGGTTGTTGCTGAAGAGGTTGGAAATTTAGCAAAAATAAGTGGTAAATCGTCAAATGAAATTCAAAATTTAATTAGTAAAAGTGAGGAACAGGTTACTAAAATTATTGAACAAACAAAAAAAAGAGTGGAAGATGTTAATTTAGTAACTAATAATGCGCAAAAATCATTTGAAGATATTTCAGAAAATATTTCATCTTTATCTAATTTTATTGAGAAAATTACTTTAGCAACCCAAGAACAAGAAATAGGAATTAAACAAATATCTACAGCTATGGAAAATATAGAAAATTCAACAATAAATATTCAAAAATCGATAGGCGTTACTAGTAATTGTTCAGAAAACCTAATAGAACAAGGAAATAATTTAGAAAACTCTTCAAAAGAAATAGAACGTCTTATTAATGGCTACTAGCGGTTTAAAATAGAAACATATTTACCTGACTGTTGATTATATTTACTAAACTTTGAAACAATTTTTTCAAAAAAAGAACCTAAATGACCGTCAGTAGATTCTATAAGTGCTTGTTTTATTTCTTTTGGCTCATAAACAATGCCATACAGATAACGGTAAAAAGTCCCATCAGATTTGATAAAAAACAATGCAGCAGCATGAGAATATTCGCCAGTACGAGGTTCGTATTCATAATAAAAATTGAGTTGTTTCGTTAATAAATTAATATTTTCTTCATTACCAACTAAAAAATCCCATTTAGCATTATCCTGACCTGTTTTAGGAACCCATATTTTATGTTTTTCATTTGCAATTTCAGGAGTGTCTTTTGGATCAAAACTCACAGTTGCAATTTGAAATCCTTCACCAATTTTCCATCCCACTTTTTTTAAAGAATCGGCTAAATTCACAAACTGTAAAGCACACATTGTTGTACATTTATAATAATTTAGTGTTAATATTAAAACCTTTTGTTGTGAGAAAAAACTATTTAACGTAACATTTTTTCCTTCTTGATTTTTAAAAACTAGGTTTAAATTTATTTTAGAATTCAATCTTTCATAAATTTCACCTTGGTTATTTTCCACTTTTTCTTGACTAAATGTTTTAAAAGGAAAAGATAAAAATAAAATACTCATCAGTAAAAAAAATAAAGGCTGCTTGATATTTTTAAATTCTAGACAGCGAGAAACCATAAGTTATGTCCTTTTATAAAAATTTTAATCTAGCTGATATCGCAAGATAACAAGAATATTACTTATCTGAACTCAAATTGAGTGCAACAATTAATTTGCCGAATAAATTTTTAAAAAGCAACAAGTTGTTGCTCTTCAATCTTGATGCAATTAGAATGCAATGCGATAAAAGAGGAGGAGCTACTTTGAGCAAAATTCTTTCAGGAAAAATAGTCGTTATTGGTTTTGGAAATATAGGAAAAGCACTCGTTAGAGGCTTACAAATCACTGGCCATGAAGTAGAAATTTATGTCTGTGATCGGGGTGAGTTGCCTGCAAATGACACCTTTCCTGAAGGCTTAGACTTTAGTAAAATTAATTATTTAAACTATGATAGCATCCCACATTTGAAAAACAGTTTATTTTTAAATGAAAATGATACTATTATATTGTCGGTTAAACCCCAAAATTTTATTGAGGCCATTGAACGTTGGAAACCTGTTTTTGTGACAAATCAAAATTTTCCCTTAATAATTTCTGTTTTAGCTGGTACTCCAACGGAAGTTATTCATAAGTATTTTTCTGAAGATTGTCCCGTTGTCCGAAGTATGCCAAATATTGCAGCCACGATTGACTGTTCTGCAACTGTTATTTGTGCAAGTCCCAAAACCCCAAAACATTATTTAGATAGAGCTAAAATTATTTTTGATGCTGTAGGAAAAACCTGGATTGCACATGAAGAACAACTTGATGCCGTAACAGGGTTAAGCGGAAGTGGTCCTGCTTACATTTATATGGTTATTGAAGCCATGGCTGACGGTGGGGTAAAAATGGGTTTATCGCGGCAACTTTCCATTGAGCTTGCTACTCAAACGGTTTTGGGTGCGGCAAAATTGGTACAAGAAACTAAAATTCATCCAGCAGTTCTCAGGGATCAGGTCACTACACCTGGTGGAACTACAATTAGCGCCATTCATGAATTAGAGAAGTTTGGTTTAAGACCAATGCTTATCTCTGCAGTTGTGACAGCCTCAGAACGTAGCGCTGAACTAGCTAAGTTAGTAGAAACAAAAATAAAAGAACAGAAATAAAGTAACAAGCATTTATGATTTGCTTATCTTTTAAATCAAACAAAAATTTGACTGAAATTTTTTATAAAAAAAAAATAGATAAATATTTCTCTTTCCTTTAAAGCATGAAATTACGATAGAGCAAAAGCAGTTAAAAGCTTTTGCAATTTTTTTATTTTAATAAAAATAATTACTTAGGGAGAAGTCATTGAAATGAATATTCTTGTAATCAATAGTGGAAGTTCTTCCTTGAAATTTCAAATCATTGAAACAGATCAAAGCCATATTGATAGTTCAACTGATAAGATAAAAGTTAAAGGTTTGATTGATCGTATTGGCACTCAAGCATTAGCTAAAATATCAGTACCAAATGGCATAGAAATAAAAGAATCTGTTGCCATTCGGGATCATTCAGCCGCTTTAGATTATATTTTCAAAAAGATCACTTCAGGGACTTTAAATTTAGACGGTATTTTTTCGTTATCCGATATTCACGCAGTGGGACATCGTGTCGTTCATGGTGGTGAGAAATTTTCTAAATCTGTTTTAGTGGATAAAGCAGTTTTAAAAAGTATTGAAGATTGTATCGATTTAGCTCCCCTTCACAACCCAGCAAATTTAAAAGGGATACAAGCAACCTTAGCATTGTTTGGTGAAAAAGTGCCCCATGCAGTGGTATTTGATACCGCTTTTCACTCGACTATTCCAGAAGTCAATTATTTATATGCATTACCTTATCAATATTATAGACGCTATCGTATTCGTAAATATGGCTTCCACGGTTTATCACACAGATATGTAAGCTATCATTACCGTAAAAAAGTAGGCATTGAGCGTGATAAAGTCAATGTTATTACCATTCATTTAGGCAATGGCTGTTCTATTTGTTCCATTAAAGATGGAAAATCGTTCAACACTTCAATGGGGTTTACTCCTCTTGCTGGGCTTATTATGGGCACCAGAGCAGGCGACATCGATGCCTCAATTCCTGAATATTTAGCTCATAAAGAAGGAATAACCTTATCCGACATAGATATCTTATTAAATAAAGCTTCTGGTCTTTTGGGTATTTCTGGATTAACCAATGACATGCGCGAACTTCTTGATGAAGAAAGAGAACATCATGATAGACGTGCTACCTTAGCAATAGACATGTTTACAATGCGCATTAAACACTATATTGGTGCTTATA
>CAYSZE010000250.1:0-3190 GCA_964435255.1 uncultured Oligoflexia bacterium | reverse complement strand
CTGAGAAATGTTGCAGGAACTGCAAGAATTGTTGATGCAAAAATGGCTGCCATAATACCCGCCATATTTACCTTTAACGGTAAATGTGTGGCTTGTGCTGACATCACTCTTTTACCAACGAGCCTCTTTGCATAATGAATTGGAATTTTTCTGTAACTTTGTTCGAAAAAAGTAACAGCAAATACAAGAAATAAAGCAAAAGTAACAATACCAATAGCACCTAAAAGAGCACCACTATTTTGTTTTACCATTTCAACAATTGTATTTGCAGAAGATGGTAGATAAGCAACAATACCAGCAAAGATAAGCAAACTGATTCCGTTTCCGATACCTTTGTCAGTGATCTGCTCGCCTAACCACATCACAAAGCAACTTCCAGCAGCCATTAAAATACAAGCCATTACTCTGAAAGAAAGCCCTGGATCCAAAACAATCATCCCACCATCAGGTCCTCTTGAAGCTTCAAGCCCTGCTGAAAGCAAGTAAGCTTGGACAAGAGCAAGAAGAACAGAAAGGCTCCTTGTAATGCGGGTGATTTTTTGTCTTCCTACGCCACCTTCTTTTTGCATTTGCTCCAAAGCAGGAACAACGACAGTCATCAGCTGAATGATAATACTTGCAGAAATGTAGGGCATAACGGCAAGACTAAAAATGGAGAAGTGACTTAACGCTCCGCCGGAAAACATATTAAATATCTTTAGAAGTCCCGCCCCTTGTTGACTCGCAAAGAGAGCAAGCTCTTTGGCATCAATTCCTGGGACTGGAATATGCACTCCAATGCGGAAAACGAGAAGTGCTAACAATGTAAACAACAAACGCTTTACAAGGACATTTTCTGTCCAGCCACTTCCCTGAGGCATCCTCTGATTACTCCTCGATGGTTACGCCTTTTGCAAGCAACTTTTCACGTGCTCCAGAAGACATAACAAAGTTTTTCACTGTTTTTAGTTCTGCTGGGACTTCACCCATAGAAAGAAGTTTAGCAAAACCTTTAACGACAAAACTATTGCCGTCTAAGATACCGTTTTCAATGTATGGAACGGAATCTTTAAGATTGAGCGCTTCTACTGGAATAGCGCATGCATTTTTAAATCCACGCTTTGGAATACGACGGTATAAAGGAGTTTGTCCACCTTCAAAACCAGGACGGATGCTAGAACCAGAACGAGCTGTTTGGCCTTTACCACCACGACCGCCAGTTTTACCGAGTCCACTTCCAGGGCCTCTTCCAAGACGACGTCTATCTTTTCTTGCACCCGGATTTGGGCGAAGTTCTTCAATTTTCACTTTAATACTCCTTACTCAGCTGGTTCAACTTTGATAAATTGAATTACCTTATTGACCTGGCCAAGAATTGGGTTCACATTTGGCAATATGCGTGTGGAACCAATTTTAGAAAGACCAAGTGAAACTAGGGTTTTACGCTGTGATTCACTACGACCAGCAAAGCTACGTAGTAAAGTCACTTTGATTTTTGGGGTATGAATTGATTGCATTTGTGTTTTTCCCCTCTTACTTACGCGCTTTTAAATATTCTTCAGTAGTGGAGAGTTGTTTTAATCCTTTAAATGCTGCTTTTACAACATTGTGCGGATTTCTACTACCTTGAATTTTAGCCATGATGTTTGGAATACCAGCAAGTTCAGCAACGGCACGAACGGAGCTACCAGCAACAATTCCGCTACCTTCAGAAGCTGGGCTTAAAAGAAGCTGACTTGCACCGAATTTAGCATTCACAATAAATGGAATTGTTTGTTTTTCCATTGGTACAGTAATGAGTGATTTTTTTGCTTGCGCAACAGCTTTTCTTACAGCTTCAGGAACTTCAGCAGCTTTACCAAGTCCATAACCAACTGTACCTTGACGGTCTCCAACAACAACAAGTGCGGAGAAGCTCATGCGTCTACCACCTTTTACAGTTTTAGAAACGCGTGAAACGCTGACGACACGATCTTCAAAACGATCTTTTTTCTGTTCTTCTTTATTCATTTGCATTTTCTGCTTTTCCTTAATAAAGTTAAGTTCTTAGAACTGAAGACCAGCTTCACGAGCGGAGTCAGCAAGAACCTGAATACGCCCATGGTATGTGAAACCGTTTCTGTCAAATACAACAGAACTTACCCCAGCCTTTTTTGCTCTTTCAGCAATAAGCGCGCCAACTTTTATAGCCATTGGTTTGCCACGAAGACCTGTTGATTTAGCATCAGCTTCAACAGAACTTGCGCATGCAATAACTTTACCTTTAGTGTCATCAATAAGTTGAGCTTGAATGTGACGGCTGCTTTTGAAAATACAAAGGCGTGGTTTTGTTAAATCAGAAGAACGGCGGCGCCAAAAGCGCATTTTACGCAATTGCCTGATCTTTCTACGATTAATTATACGATACATAACATCTCCTGGCTTCCTGCTAACATACAGAAAACGCGATTTATAATAAGCAGGTAGAAATTATTTCTTACCTGCTGATTTACCAACTTTAGTTGCAATAACTTCGCCTGCATAACGAATGCCTTTACCTTGATAAGGTTCAGCAGGACGTACAGCACGAACTTTTGCAGCCACTTGACCGACTAATTCTTTATCAACGCCAGAGATGTTTACTTTTCCCGTTTTATCAACTTCAAAAGTAATACCCGCTGGAGGATCGATATTGACAGGATGAGAGTAACCAACAGTAAGGTTTAAAACCTTGCCAGCCATGCTAGCACGGTAACCTGTTCCTTGAATTTCTAGTGATTTGCTGAAACCAGCAGAAACACCATGAATCATGTTGGAAAGTAGGGTTCTGTAAAGCCCCCAATACGCGGAGCTGTTTTCGCATTTATTAGCGGATATAACAACTTCATTATTTTCTTGCGCAATTGAAATGCGTCCAAAAGTATCACGTTTTAATGCGCCTTTTGAACCATTCACTTCGAGAATATTTCCGTTAAGCTTGACGGTTACTCCCGAAGGAATTTTAATTGGCTGCTTACCAATTCTTGACATAGAAGCCTCCTAAAGTCCTCGAAAGTTACCAAACATAAGCTAATACTTCTCCACCAACGTTTTCTTTACGAGCTGTTTTGCTAGTAAGAACACCTTTTGGAGTCGTAAGAATAGCGAAACCAAGACCACCACGAATCTTTGGAAGATCCGTAACACCTTTATAAATACGGCAGCCTGGCTTGGATACGCGTGTTAAACCACG
>CAYSZE010000249.1:0-10397 GCA_964435255.1 uncultured Oligoflexia bacterium | reverse complement strand
CTCTTTTCTCTGAGAAAAAATCTCTTAACGTTTTGAGAATTGGAAACGCGCACGTGCAGAACGTAGACCGTATTTTTTACGCTCTTTAATACGATCGTCACGAGTGATAAGACTTGCTGGTTTCAGAATAGAACGGAATTCTGGATTTAAATTTAACAATGCATTTGTAATTCCATGACGAATTGCTCCTGCTTGTCCAGACAAACCACCACCAATCACTCTAACATTGATGTCAACTTTACCTAATGTTTGAGTTAGGTTTAAAGGTTGCTCAACAACCATGCGAGATGTTGGACGCTTGAAGTATTCTTCAAGTGAACGATGATTGATTGTGATAGTACCTTTACCATCTTTAACCAAATAAACACGAGCGATAGATGTTTTACGTTTACCTACGCCAGATATATATTTCACTGCCATTTTAGGCTCCCTCATTATAATCGCTTATTAGTTTTTAATTGTACGCTCAGGTAATGCTTGCGGATTTTGAGCAGCATGTGGATGCTCTTTGCCAGCATATACTTTGAGATGGCGATAACATTCACTGCCCAAACGATTATGTGGAAGCATTCCCTTAACAGCAAGCTCTAATAAGCGCTCAGGATTTGTAGCGCGGATTTCAGCAGCACTTTGAGTTTTGATACCACCAAAAAAGCCAGTATGGCGGTGATAAAGCTTTGTAAGTTCTTTGTTAGAAGTTAAAACCACTTTATCAGCATTAATAACAATTACATTATCTCCCATGTCCATGTGAGGTGTAAATGTTGGCTTGTGTTTACCACGCAAAACATATGCAATTTGAGTTGCCAAACGTCCTAGAGTTTTACCTTCAGCATCAACAATATACCATTTCTTCTGAATTTCAGAAGCTTTGGCAGAGTATGTAGTATTCATATAGATTCTCCACTAACAGATAAGAATTTAATAAATAAATTCAACTAGTTACTTATTTCTGCGAGTATCTTTTTTTGCTAATCTATAAGGCCTTGGGCGTTCTCACAACGCAAGCTAAATAAATTAACAATATTTTCAACCGCTTATGTCACCACACGAAAAGGCGTGGAGTTCCCTCAGAAGCAGTGACACAATTTAGCATTAAGAGTAGAATAGTGCAGTAGGATTAATAACTTAACACTAGCAGTCTCTTCGCGCAAAAATTTGCCGCAGATTTTGCTTTATAACGGGAAGATTCACTGTGGTCAACAAAGAAAATTTAAATCAATTCACAAATCTCACTCCTTATCAAGAATGTGTCCTATTTATAGTAAAATCTTCATATTGTCTGATTGATGGCGGGGAATCGCAGTTTATTGATTTTATCCATCTTGATTCTATTCAAGAAAATCAGCAAAAAGAGATAGATTACAGGAAAGTTGTAAGAGAGTTTGACTTTACCTTAGGTATCCCTTTAGCAAGGCAGTATTTAAGTTATCTAATGTTTAAATATTTTAGAGACTTACACTTTGTCCTCCAAAAAGAAATAAAAAAAATTCTTATTTTAAATGCTAAAAAAGGAATTAACGCCATTAATCAAATTCCCACATCAACCGTGAAATGCTCACGGGCCTTAATGCTCATGGAACAAATGGAAAAGGACATAAATATTGAACTTAACTTAGACTATATATTTAATGAAATAAACAAAATAATTCATTCAAATTTAGCTTTAAAAAAAGAAGATTTATTTGCACCGCTTACCTATTGGCAAGAAGATGGCATCAAAATTGGCTTTTATTCTTTATTAAATAGGCTTGAAACCATAGCCAATGCCTATTTTTATTACTTAAATATCAAAGATGAAAAGTTTAGATTTAATTTAATATTAATTAAAGAAAATTTATTAGAACTCCCCATTGAAGATATTTATGAGAAGTGTTTATTTACCGCTAAACTTTTAAAAATTATTATTATAAATCAAGAAAAAACCAAATCTGAAATCAATTTTAATGATAAATTTTATGAAAACCAATTGTTTATTGAAAGACTGGGATTTCATTTATCAAGAAAAAATGAAGAAATTATGAACATTAAAAACTTACAAAAAAGAATGCTGGAACAAAACAGCAATATAATATCCTTTAGTGACTTAATAGACGAAGAAATTCATAACTTAAATCATAGTATAAATAAAGAAAGCATAACCCGAGCACGCTTAGAAATGCGCTTGAATGATACAGAATACCCTTTAAGCGTTGCTTACAGAGAATATATTAGATCTGCGCTTCAATATCTTGAAGAGTAGAGGTATCATCAAAAAATTTATATCCTTTCGAAATTTCTATCTCGGCAAACATTGTATTTTGTAAAATATTTACATGATTTGCCTTACACAATTCTAATAAAGCCATTATTAAAACAATTAACTCATAACGCGAAGCACAATCTACTATTAAATTTTTGAACGTAATGAGTTCTAATTCACCAAGTTTTTTCTTAATATATTCCATTTTTTGTTGAATTGTTATTTTTTGCGCACGAACAACAACTTTTGGGGTAGTTTTATTCGTAAATTTTAATAAAACTTTTTCAAATGCAATAATCAAATCGAAAGGATTACCTTTAATCGGATGTTCAAATTCGGCAAATTCTTCTTCGCGTCGCTTATATTCGGCAGAAGGAAAATGATCTTGCGCGACTGAGTTTAATTGCTGCAACACCTCCGAAGCTTTTTTATAGGCTTCAAATTCAAGCAATTGTTCAACTAAGAGTTTTCTAGGATCTTCTTCTGCGACTTCAGCTAAATTCTCAGCTTCAGTACCTTGCTTATTTTGTAACACAGGGACTAATAAATTAGCCTTAATCTCAATTAGTTGTGCGGCCATAGCTAGATATTCACCAGCGGTTAAAAAATCTAGCTCAGGCACTTGCTTTAAAAAACTAAGATACTGTTCTGTGATCATTGCAATCGGAATATTAAAAATATTTAGCTCTTGCACTTTTATCAAATGCAAGAGAAGATCCAGAGGGCCATCGAAACTTTCAAGACGAAGATGCATTTATGAATACCAATTCTTTCATTTAATTTCATGCAAACAAAAAATTTGCTACATAAAAATCGTAAATGAGGATTAATCCTCTGTCGATGTTGATGTAAAGTCATTTCATACATAGTAAATTATTTTTGTCGCAAATATCAAATTTGCTTCTTTTTAATGCTAATTAATAAAAGGATGGTTTTTTGCAAAAATATAAATATCTTTTAATTGGCCTTGGTTTTTTCTGGATTGTCGCTTGGAGTATTTTTGGCAGTATATTAGCTGTGCAAATACAGCAACTCATTTTAAGCCAAGTACAAGAATCTGAAGCTATGGTCATACAACGAACGCTGTTAAAAACGGCTCATGCACATATGAATACAATGGGTCTAAGTGCTGTTTTAGTTGGACTTTCAATAAATTCAGTAATTCCCTATTTTCCAACTACATTATTAAAAGTCATAATCTATTTATTTATAAGTTCTATCCCTCTTTTTGGAATAGGACTCATACTTGAAGCCTTTATCCCCAACGAATTGGGAAAAATATCGCTTGCAACCAGTTTATCCGCAATAGGCGGAGGACTATACATATTAACAGTAGCAGTTTGGTCTGCATTATTTTTATTTAAATTTTTACAAAAAAATGGTTCACATGGAAGAAGTTAAGCAATATAAAAGAATTGTTTATATCACACGTCTTAGTGCTATTGGCGATGTCATTATTGCCAGTAATGGTATTTATAATTTTATTGAAAATGGATATTTTGCAGTGTTTATAACGTCCCAAGACACATTAGACATTGCATTAAGAATAAAAAAATTAGAAGCTTTTATTTGTTATCAAAAAGAAAAGCAACCTAACTACTATATAAATGGAAATGAAGTTGATTCACTTACATTTTTTAACTACTTAGCAAATATAACTACAACAAAAAGTCCTATTTATATAGATCTACAACATACAAATAGAAGTAAAAGAGTTTATTCTTATTTAAGGAATAAGTTAAAATTAAATTTTGATAAAAAATATACTATTTCAAAATTCACTTTCTATAGAATTTTTTTAGTCATAATTGCATTTTTCTCTTTTAAACAAAAAAGAAACGAGAAAAAAATAAAATATACTAGAATAAAAAATATTCAAAAAAATTTAATCCAAAAAATTATTCTTAATGATCATGAAAAATTTATTGATACCTTTGACATGCCGCCATTTAAACAAGCAACTCACTATTTTCCTGACAGCATGAAATATATTTGTCTGTTTCCAGGTGCTAGTAGCTTTATCAAAATGTGGCCAAAGGAAAATTTTAGAGACTTAATAAGTGCATTAAAAGAAGATCCTGAACTACATATTGTTATTTGCGGGTCTAAAAATGAAGTTTTCTTAGGGGAATACCTTGACTTTCCTCAAAGCAAAAATGTTATTAATTTAATTCATAAAACAAAATTATCTGAAACATTAAATATTATAGCTTACGCAAAATATATTGTAACCAATGATTCATTTGCAGCACACGCAGCAGATAACTATAATATACCTGGATCCGTATTTTTCGGTTCTACTTCCCCCAAATTTGGCTTCGTTCCTAGTAGTAAAGATATTAAAATTGAATATTTAAATTTAAATTGCAGCCCCTGTAGCAGACATGGTAAAAATGCTTGTCGTTATATGAATTTAAAGTGCTTAAAAGAAATCAAGAGCGATGCTATTTTACAACAAATATTTAATAAATTAAATTAACATGAATTATTTTAATTTATAAATATTTTATATTATCATAAATTTAATTTCAAGTATTTGATATTTATAACTTGATATATTTTCAATAATTTTGATAAGTAGTAAACAGTATATCAATAACTTTTTTATGCATTTAAATTGATCCCAAATTAAAAGATAGGTATGTTTTTTTTCACATAGGGGAAGCTTGGTGAAAAGCCAACACTGTGCCGCAACGGTGAACATATTTTTTGTAAGTCCGATTACCTATTTATATCTATTTACTCTCGCGCAAGAGGTCACTATGAATTTTTCTGCAGATATTCAAGAAAGAATTAATTTTTCTGAAACACGTATGATCAAATGTGTGTTTCCTGAAACAACAAATCATTATAATACATTATTTGGAGGAACTGCTCTTAATTGGATGGATGAAGTTGTTTTTATCACTGCTACACGTTTTTCAAGAAAAAAAATGGTCACTGTCTCTTTAGATAAAACTGATTTTCAAAAACCAATACCAGCAGGTACTTTTGCAGAAATATATGGTGTAGTTACACATGTAGGGAATAAAAGTTTAAAAGTTGGAGTTAAAATATTTGTTGAACATATGTATTCAAATAAAAGAGAAATTGCTGTAAGTGGGTTATTTTCTATGGTTGCTATTGATGAAACAGGAAAACCAACTGCTGTCAATTAAAACTTAGTAACGTCATTACAAAACATGATTTAAAATAAAGTTATCTTATTAAAGAATAACTTTATATAATATTTTTATAAAAAGAAGAAGAAAAAAATGACTGTAAAGAATAATTATGAATTTATTTCAGACATGTACAAAAGTATACTAGAGGCTAAATACTGTCAAGAAAAAATAGATCCAATTAAAAATGAAATAAAAAAAGAAACATTTCATGAAGCCATTAATCGAGTTGCACATGAAGTAAATAAGTATGATACTGCAAATTATCAAGAAATGAAAAACAAAACAATTGAGTATATTAATAATAAAGACTTCAGTCCAGCAGGTGGCATTTGGCGCGCAGCAGGAAATAAAAGTAACAAAGTCTCTTATGTAAATTGCACAACTCAGGAACCAGTGAAAGATTCCATTGAAAATATTTTTGGTGAATCACTAAAAAATTGGAGTCGCATTGCTTCTTACGGCCAAGGAAATGGTATAGATATTTCAGGCCTGAGACCTCGAGGAGCTATAACAAACAACTGTGCAAAATTTAGTACTGGCGCAGTTAGTTTTTTAACTGTATACGATTCTGCTATGCAGGTAATTGGTGCTGAAAATAGAAGAGGAGCAACAAAACCTGATATCTGGATTTATCACCCAGATAGTCCTGAATTCATTTCATGTAAAGCAGATATTTCAAAATTATCATCACAAAATATATCTTTAAAAGTAGACCATGAATTTATGTCTGCTGTTGTCAATAATGAAAATATTGAGCTTAATTGGGAACGGAAAAAAAATACCATCTTTGTAGGGAAAAGAATTTTTGCCGAGTATAGCGATGGGCCTGATGTTAAAGTAACAAAATCAGTACCAGCAAATGAATTATTTAATAAAATAGCATATCAAGCATGGAGCACTGGGGAACCTGGCATCGAATTTTGGGATATTAGTGAATACTGGTCTAACAGTAATTATCATCCAAATAAAGAATATCATATTGTGTCAACAAATGGATGTTCAGAACAAAAATTAGATCCTTATAATACTTGTGTTTTGTCATCCATAAATTTATACAACATGCCGTTTTTTACAGAAAATTGGCAAGATTGGTTAAAAGAAAGAGTGGCATTTGGTATTCGTTTTCTAGACAATGTTATTACAGCTGAATATGAAGAACAGAGATCTCCTCACCCTATTCAACGAAAAAAATTAAAATCACTAACTCGTATTGGCCTTGGATTTACGGGTTTATATGATTGGTTTGTAAAAAATAGTTTTATTTTTTGTTCTAATCAAAGTGTTTATGTTGTAAATGAAATTATGAAAGTTTTTGCTGAAACAGCATATAGAACTTCTATTCAACTTGGAAAAGAACGGGGAAGTTTTTTAGAATTTGAAAAAAATTGGTATTTACAAAGTCCATTTATTCAACAACTTTGTAAATTAACCAATTTAAAACCAGACGATTTTGTCGCCATGAGACATGTTTGTTGTTTATCTATCGCCCCAACTGGTACTTTATCCATGGTTGTTGGCGCTGGTGGGAGTGGTTGTGAACCTTCATTCGCCCCTTATTTAGAAAGAAGAGAACGCGCCGTCAATGGAGAATACCGTTCACATTTTATTTTTGACAACTGTATTTTAAATGAATTAAAAAGAAAAAATATTCCAGTAACAAAAGAAAATGTTGATAATTTAATCCAAGCAGAAGAATGGGTTTTTGCTGCCTGGGATAAAAAACCAGATAAAAATATACACCCTCTTGATAAAATAAAGTTTCTATCCGAAGTCTATAAATATATCGATAGCGGTATTTCTGTAACATACAATTTACCTCAAACCGCTACTGTCGATGACGTTAAAGTCATTTATCTAAATGCCTGGAAATATAACTTAAAATCAGTGACAGTATACAGAGATAAAAGTCGTGAAGGTGTTTTAAATAATCTTAGTAATGAATCTGCACAAATAAAACCTTCAAAATATGAATCATTTAAACGCCCTCCTGAACTAAATTGCGATATTCATTATATTAAAGTAGCAGGTGAAAATTGGATTGTTCTGATTGGATTATTTGAGAATAAACCCTATGAAGTTTTTTGTGGTGTCTACAGGAAAAAGTTTATTCCGCAAAATATTAAGTCTGGTAAAATTATTAAATCAAAACGCTCAGGCTACTTTTTAGAATATTTGTCTGAAGAGAATAAAATTAAGAAAATAAATATTAAAGAAAGTTTTAAAAATGATGGTTGTGAAAATGCCATGACACGCTTAGTCTCATTAAATTTAAGACATGGTGTTGATATACAGTTTGTTGAACAACAGCTACATAAGTCAGAAGGCGATTTAACTACTTTTGCTAAAACTATTTGTCGGGTACTTAAAAAATATATTCCTGATGGTAGTAAATTAAATGGAGAAAACTGCCCAAATTGTCAAAATAATTCTCTTATTCATCAAGCTGGTTGTATTACTTGTAGTCACTGCGGTTGGAGTAAGTGCTAGCATTTCTATAAAATATTTCTTAAACATTCTATAATTAGACAAATTATACTAATTTTTGGTAATCTTTTATTTATAATATTTATCATATTTCATTTTACTTATAATTATTTTAAACTAATTTTAATTGTTTTTACATATTTACTGATAAAATATTAATACATTACCTTTTTATCGATAAATAAAAAACAATGTTGACAAAAGATTAGTTTTTAATTAATAAATAAAACGTCTATTTTATCATAGGTGAAAAATGAAAAAATATGCTAAAAATGCAATACCTTTAATTGCTCTAACTTACTTCCAGCTTCCTGCTTTTTCTTGCATTAATTCTTTAGGTTCACTCGAATTAAGTAATTCCGAAGTTGAATGCATAGATCACTCTGGTTCTGTTACTCTTATTGATATAAAAATTAAAAAAAACTATTCAAATAGTGGTAAAAGTAAACTAAGAAATGTTTCAGTAGAAACTATAAATACTTCAGGAGCATTCACAGCTGATAACTTAACAGCAAGTGAATTTAAAGGAGCAGGCTCCTTTTATGGAGACCGTATCAATATTAAAAAAGTAAATAATTCTGGTCATTTTGTTGCTAAACAACTCATTTGCGACGAGTTTAATGGTTCTGGTAACTTTAAAGGATATAATGTTTCTTTAAATAATTTTACTAATGACGGATCGGTTAAATTTGAAGAAAATTCAGTTGTAAATGGCAAAGTCTATATTAAAGGTCATTTGTTCAGTTCAAAATCTGTTTTTAAAAAAGCCATACAAGTTGAAGCAAATAAAATAAAAATAACTAATAACACACAAACTAAAGACATTGTCATTAAAAAATCTAGCTTTAGTTTTTTTAATAAAAAACAGGTGTATATTGATAATAGTACAGTGAATGGCGATATTTTATTTGAAGACGGAAATGGGACTGTAATTATTCAAAATAATGGACACTTAAATGGGAAAATTTATGGTGGTATTTTAAAGAAACTTTAAAATATTCAATAAATCAGAAGAAATTTTTTAATAGTTAAAAATTGCAAATATTAGATAGCATGAGTTATATCAATTTCGTTTAGTATGGATTTTGATTCAATAAAGGAAATTGCATATGTCTATAAAAAATTTAATAAAATTATCCTCTGTTGTTTTTGCCTCTTTCTCTTTCAATAATATTTATGCTGTTGAATTAACAGTAAAACAAATAAAAGATTCAACTTATGTTGTTGAAGACAACTACTATTACAAAGAAAATTCAATGTTTTACATTGGCGATAAATATATAACTGTCATAGGTGCCACTTGGACAAATGATACAGCATTACTGCTAGACAAAGAAATTAAGAAAATTTCTAAAAAACCAATAAAAGAAGTTATTAATACTAACTACCATCCTGATAGAGCAGGTGGAAATGCGTATTGGCAGAGTATAGGAGCCAAAATAATTTCTACCCAAATGACCTATGACTTAATGAAAAAAGATTGGGATAATACTGTAGAATTTACAAAAAAATCGATTGCAGATTACCCTAGACTTCCATTAGTCTTACCAAATAAAATTCTTCCTAATAATTTTGAATTACAGAATGGTAAAATAAAAGCAATTTACCTAGGCCCTTCTCACACGGCAGATGGTATTTTTATTTATTTTCCTAAAGAAGAAGTCTTATATGGAAATTGTATTTTAAAAGAAAAACTAGGAAATTTGTCATATGCAGATATCAAAGAATATCCAAAAACCCTAGATAAACTAAAAAATTTGAATTTAAAAATTTCTTATATAGTGGCTGGGCATGACTCTGCTATTCACCAAGGAGCAGGACTCATTGACCAGTACAAATCTCTTCTTGAAAAAAATGAAACCAAGTAAAATACAAAAAATATTATTCTAAATTTTATTTTTATTTTTGCAAATAACAATTAAAAACAATTAAATAATAGCAATATTAAAATTATAAAAATAATACGATTTGCACAACTTTAAACAAATGAGAAACAAAACAGTAAATCTATAAATATTATACATATTTTTAATAGTAATTAAAAAACATTTAAAACTAAATAAAATACTCTAATCAGTATATAATATTATAATTTATTATTTATACCCTCTTTACAAGAAAATTTATTTAAGACATTATTAGTAAAATAAACAAAAAAATAAGAGGTTAATCTTGCAAATAATAAATTATGACATTAGCCATAATGTCTTAAATATTCCAAATAATAATACAAACAAATCACCTAAAAATATTAATAATAATGAATTTATACCTAATCATAAAAATATATTTAATAAATTATTAAAAAATTCATCATTATTTCCTAATAAAATAATTATAACTTATAATAACATTAGTTTAACCTATAATGAATTCATATCAAATATATTTAATTTTAATAGATATTTAAAAATAGTTAATTTAAATAGTAAAGAAATCATAGGTGTCTATCTAGACGATCCTCTTGAAATGGTAACTAGTATTTGGGGAGTTGTTTCATCTGGATC
>CAYSZE010000248.1:0-40178 GCA_964435255.1 uncultured Oligoflexia bacterium | reverse complement strand
ATGATATCTGCCGATCATTATAATGAAGCATTTACGTTTCATGGCGCAATTATGGTCTTTTTGGTTATTATTCCATCAGTACCAGCAACACTTGGAAACTTTCTTTTACCACTTATGATTGGTGCTAAAGATGTTGCATTTCCTAACTTAAATTTAATTAGTTTTCATTTATATATCGTTGGAGCTTTATTTTTAGTTTATACTGTTGCATTTGGTGGTTTAGACACTGGCTGGACATTTTATACTCCATACAGTACTCAGACTTCAACTTCAGTTATTGCTGCTGTTTTTGGAGCATTTATTTTAGGAATGGCTTCAATTTTAACAGGTGTAAACTTTATTGTTACTGTTCATAAAATGCGCGCACCTGGTATGACTTGGGTAAAGATGCCATTATTTGTTTGGGCTATATATGCGACAAGCGTTATACAGGTACTTGCTACACCCGTTGTAGGTGTTACATTAATCTTGGTAGCTGTTGAACGCTTACTTGGTATAGGTATTTTTGATTCAAATTTAGGTGGAGATCCTATTTTATTTCAGAACTTCTTTTGGTTTTATTCACACCCAGCTGTGTATATCATGATTTTACCAGGTTTTGGAATTATTAGTGAACTTGTTACTATTCATTCAAGAAAAAGCATTTTTGGTTACAAAGCTGTTGCTATTTCTAGTATTGGCATTGCTGTTATTGGATTTTTCGTTTGGGGACATCATATGTTCACAAGTGGACAGTCTGCACTTGCATCCGTCTTCTTTTCTTTGTTAACTTATGGCGTTGCTGTTCCTACTGCAATTAAAGTGTTTAGTTGGGTTGCGACTTTATATAAAGGTTCAATTTCTTTTACAACACCAATGTGCTATGCGTTTGTGTTTTTATTTTTGTTTTTAATTGGTGGATTAACAGGAATTTTTCTTGGTTCGTTATCAACCGATGTTCATCTTCACAATACTTATTTTGTTGTTGCGCATTTCCACTATGTTATGATGGGCGGAACATTAATAGCATGGATTGGTGGAATTTATCATTGGTGGCCTAAGATAACTGGGAAAAAATTTAGCCAAACTTGGGGCAATATAAGTGCAGTTGTTGTATTTATTGGTTTTAATTTAACGTTTTTCCCTCAATTTGTTATGGGATCTCGTGGTATGCCTCGGCGTTATTATGATTATTTGCCTGAATATTATTCTTTCCATTTACTTTCGACAATTGGTTCATACATTTTATCAATTGGTTTATTTATTGTTTTATTCAATTGGATTCACTCTATTTTTTATGGAGAAAAAGAAACATTGGCGAATCCTTGGAAAGGGAAGTCAATGGAATGGACAGAAACAGCTGTTGTTCCAATTGAGCATAATTTTGAAAGACAACCTATATCAAAAAATGGACCCTACGAATTTGATGAGCTTGTAAAACCAGTTAAGGCAGGAGGACATTAAATTATGACTGATCATCATTCTGCGCACCCAAAATATCAAGCCCATCATTTTAAGACTATGGAACAGCAAACTTCTGCTGGAAAATTAGGAATGTGGGTTTTTATGGCGCAGGAGCTCCTATTTTTCTCAGGTTTATTTTGCGCATATGGTTTTGTTCGTTACATGTACCCAAATATGATGGCTGAAGCACAATCTTCCATGGATTGGCGGTTAGGTGGGATAAATAGTGTTATTTTGTTGGTAAGTTCTCTTACGATGAGTTTATCTGTGCGCTCCGCACGTTCGAACAATCGAAGTGGCACAATAAAATTTCTAGTAGCAACAATGATCTGTGGATTTTTATTTTTAGTGATAAAAGCTAGTGAATGGGGCATGCATTTTCATGAAGGGTATTATCCTGGAAAGTTTTTTCATCCAATAGCAGAAGCAGAAATACAAGATCCTTTGGCGCACATCTTTTTTGGGCTTTACTACGTTATGACGGGAATGCATGGTCTGCATATTGTAGTCGGTTTAGGATTGATGACCTGGATGCTTGTAAGAGCTGCGAGAGGTGAATTCAATTCAGAGAATTATGTTTCTTTAGAGAATACAAGTTTATTTTGGCACCTAGTTGATATTGTCTGGATCTTTTTATTTCCATTACTTTATCTTGCGAAGTAAAAGAATAGGGGTGAAAAATGTTTAAAAACTTTAAAAATTTTACTTCGAAAAGTAATTCAGGAAATAGTTCAGGAGCCAATAACGGTGGACATGGATTATTGCCTGTAAAATTATACGTAGCAATTTTTGTTATTTTACTGATAATGATTTTTGTTAATGTTGGTATATCTTTTTTACCAATACCAGGTATTTGGAAATTAGCATCAATTCTTTTTGTTTCTTTAGTTCAAACAATCTTAGTAGCAGTTTTTTTCATGGAACTCATACATGAAGATAAGTTTTACTCTTTTGTCTTTGGATCTGCGGTACTATTTATGTTGTTATTTTTTGTAATAACTTTAGCAGAATTGAGTGGAAGAGACTTTTTCCACAAAAATGAAGGTATAAGAGTTTTAAGAGAAATAGATCAAAACGGGAATTATGCCCCAGGTGGACCAAAGTTAGAAAAATCTCATGAAAAGAAATGATAATTTTTTTACTTATAAAAAATTACCTTATTAGCCAATGCAAAATCAGCCCTGCAAATTTTATCTTCTAAAAAATTCATAAATATTCGATAATATAAAAAATTTCATAATAATGCAGGGTGAGAGTGACATGCTAAAGACGGTGACAAAAGGGATTTTTAAGCCAAATAGCAAAGATTCCACAGACTTTACTGAACGAATTATCAGAGCCTATTATAATACCAATAAAGGAACAGAAAGTGAATCCTCTACTGGTAATTCAAGTAAAGAGAGCGCACTATCTAATAATAGTAATAAAAATGAAAAAAGTTATATAAACATCAATAAAGATAATTTAGAATTAAATTCAGAAAGAGCTGCAGAAAAAGATAAAAAAATGGCTACTGTTTCTAATCATTCACCGCAAATTATTTCTATTGGTGGAGGTAAAGGCGGAATAGGTAAAAGTTTTTTATCAGCTAATATTTGTGTTCGTTTAGCTACACTAGGATTTAAAGTTTCGGTTGTTGATTTAGACTTAGGGGCTGCAAATCTACATACATGTTTAGGTGTTCCTACACCACAAAAAGGAATATCAGACTTTATTCACGGAAATGTTTCCACCCTTGAAGAAACAGGAATTTCATGTTGTCTACCAAATTTAACATTGTATGGTGGTGGGCAAGAATTTTGGCAACAAATTAAGCCACAAAGTTCACAAAAAATAAAATTAATTTCAAAATTACAAGAATTAGATGCTGATTATGTTTTTCTTGATTTAGGAGCAGGGACGCATATTCATACATTAGATTTTTTTATTTTCTCCCATGGTGGAATACTGGTAGTTGCACCAGAACCTACGAGTATTGAAAATGCATATGTTTTTATGAAAAGTGTCTTATACCGAAAAATACAAAGTATTTGCAAGGCATTTGAAATAGAAGAAGAAGTTGAAAGTGAACTATTGAAGAAAATTTCGAATCCTAAAAATTCTGAAACTCCATTCTCACAAATTATAAATTTTGCGCAAAAGCACAGAGAAGTCGGAAAACAAATTAAGGATATGATTGAAGCTACAAATATTGGTATTATAATGAATCAAGTAAGAACGAAGGAAGATCGTGATTTGGGTGAATCAATGTCCATTATTTGTAATAAGTATTTTGGTTTTTCATCAAAATTTTTAGGTTCAACGAGATATGATGATGCAGTGTGGAAGTCTGTTAGGGTTAGAAGACCGCTTATCATCGACTACCCTCTTTCAACCATAGCAGTAAATATAAATCATATTACGGATAGAATTATTAAAATGTTTATGCAAAATCAAAGTAAAGATAATGAAGAAAAAGCTGGTTAAAATATGGAAATACAATACAAAAGAAAAAATCCTTTTGAGGTTTTAGGATTACAAGACGGAGAAATTTCTTTAAATAAAATTGAAGAAGCTTATAGAATTAAAAGGCAACAATTATCTGATTTAGAAAATACAAATTCTCAGAACAGTCAGATATTATTTGATGAAATTGAAAAAGCTTTTCAAGAATTAGTAAACTACTTAGATGACGATTCTTTGCAAGATCAAGAAGAAGTGGTTATTTCAGCTGCTTTTTTACCAAAATCCAATACAAATCCAGTTAAAAAGCTAGAATTTCCTAAACCAATCCCTATTGCTGATGAAGATGAATACAAACCAGTTTATAAACCAATTATTAGCAACAAGGCAAAACAAAATATAAGACCTATTATCACACGACCTGTCGAAAACATTATGAATGCTAAAGTAGGCCCTAGGCGTATGAAAGCTGAAGCTACTAATAATTTAGAATTATTAAATAATATTGATAAAATGCTACAGGATACTGAAAAAATTAATGGAGCTATTTTAAAAAAAATTAGAGAGAAAATGTCAGTTAGTATTGATGAAATGTCTTTAAAAATTAAAGTTAGCAAAAGTTATTTAGATGCTATCGAGTCCGATCATTTTGAAGATTTACCAGCCGAAGTTTATACCAAAGGTTTTTTCAATTCTTATCTTAATTATCTTGGTATTGATAAAAAACATCTTGTTGAAGCTCTGATGGAAATATATAGAGATAGAAAAAGGTTGATTAAAAAGAAGTGATTCAGTCAACCTAATTCTGAATAGGTTGGCGCTATATGCAAGAAAACAATGTTGTAAGAATACAGGTTGCTGAAGAATTTCAATCCGAACGTCTTGATTCATTCATAACAAGAATGTTTGATGTTATTCCGAGCCGTTCTTTCGCCGCAAAATTGATAGACCAAAATAAAGTCAAAGTTGATGGAAAATATCCGAAAGCATCCTATAAATTAAAAAAAACTCAAATAATTGAGATAGATATTTCTTTTTTAAATGAGTTAAATAATGAACCCGTTGGTGAAGATATCCCTCTGACGATTATTTATGAAGATGAAGATCTTATCGTCATAAATAAACCAGCAGGTATGGTTGTCCATCCAGGAGCAGGAGTGACTTCAGGTACTCTTGTCAATGCAATATTGGGATATACGGGGTCAACATTACCTTCTTTAGGTGGCCCTGTTCGGGCAGGTATTGTTCATCGGCTTGATCGTGATACCAGCGGGGTTATGGTTGTTGCAAAATCACAATTAGCTCTGACAAATTTATCTAAGCAATTTGCTGATCATTCACAAGTCCGTATTTACCATGCACTTATTTATGGGAAATTACCTGCTGCTTCAGGTGAAATATCAACTTGGCATGGTAGAGATCCTAAAAATCGCTTAAAATTTGCTATACAAAATGAAGGTATTGGGAAAAAAGCAATTTTAAATTACTCCTTAATTTCTGAATATACCAATGGTTTTGTTTCTTTAGTCTCTTGTACATTACACACTGGAAGAACGCATCAGATAAGGGTTCAATTGTCATATATCGGTAATGGAATTATTGGAGATATTTTATATACTAAGATTCCAGAAAAATTAAAAAATGATAAAGAATTATATGCCTTAATTTCCAAAAATGCTCCACGGCAAATGCTTCATGCAATGCATTTAGGTTTTAAACATCCTCGGAGTGGAAATGATATGAGTTTTGAAGCACCTTATCCTAGTGATTTTCAAAATTTATGCTTTTTATTGAATAATAGAAATGCCTAAAAAGGGATAATAATGGAAATTTTTAATCTAAATAATTTTTTAGAGTCTGGAATATTTATTACTTCACCTATTGAGAATAAAATTTGGTGTGTTTATGATTCGATAACAAAGCATTCTGATAGTGAAAATTTAGAATATCCATATTTTTATTTTAACGATTTTTATTTTTCAAGACAAAAGTGTTTTTATAAAGGTAAAAAATTTTTTGAATTTACTACAAAATATTTTTTGGAAATAATTAGTGATTATAATGATAATTCCCCTAAAATTAATTGGGATTGTTTTTTGCAAGATAATTATGAAAATCAATTTAGATATATTAAAAATTTAATTAGTGACTCTTCAATAAATAAAGGTGTGCCATTTTCTTCTTTAATTGGTAAAGCTGAAATTAATAATGAAAATAAAATATATTTATTAAAAAATTTAATAAATAAATCTTTAAATTATAATACGTATGTATATGGTTTTTGGGATGAAAAAGAAGGTTTTATTGGGGCGACACCTGAACTTGTATTTAAACAAAATAAAAAGTTAGTACATACTATCGCCTTAGCTGGTACAATAAAAAATGACAAAAATGTTAATAAAGAAGTTTTTTCTAAGGATCCAAAAATTTTAAATGAACATAATTATGTTATTGAAGGGATAAATAAATCTTTGGCTAGTTTTGGCCATTTAAAAATGAGTCCTACAATGGTTTTTGAGCTACCGCATTTATTGCATCTAAAAACAGATATTATATTGCATTTATTTTCACAATTTGAATTTTTAAGTTTACTAAAATGTTTGCACCCTACTCCAGCAGTCGGAATTTATCCAAGTAATTCTCAATTTTGGCAAGAAGAACAAAAACTAAATTCTAAATATAGAAAATTATTTGCAGCTCCATTTGGTGTTCTTTTGAATAAAAATGACTCATTATGTGTATGCTTAATTAGAGGTATGCAGTGGAATAGAACTGATATACAAATTACAGCAGGTGGTGGTGTAGTAAAAGAAAGTGATTTTCTAAACGAACTAGATGAAATCCTTTCAAAAATAAATTCTATTATTAAAAATTTGGGATTAAGTCATGAATTTTGAATTCTCTTATAAAATTATTAAAGAACTTTTAGAATGGGGAGTAAGAGAGTTTTACATTTGTGCTGGTGCAAGAAATGTGCCATTAATTGAAGTCTTATTAAATATAAATGGCATAAAAGTGTATAGCCATTTTGACGAAAGAAGTTTGGCATTCTATGCATTGGGAAGAATAAAAGCGTTAGAACAGCCTGTTGCGGTTATAGTAACTTCTGGTACGGCGGTAGCGGAATTATTTCCTGCAATTATGGAAGCTTATTACTCCGATTTGCCATTAGTCGCAGTAACTGCCGATCGGCCTAAAAGACAAAGAGGATCTGGAGCGCCACAAACAGCAGATCAAAAAGATATATATGGCAAATATGTTACTGCTTGTATTGATATTGAAGCAACGGATGAAATAGATCTTTCGTATTATAAAAAAGACAAACCAATTCATATTAATCCTTGTTTTGATCTTCCTTTGCAATGTAATAAAATTTGTAATATTGATGTTAGTAATTTCAAAAAAGAACAACCATTTAAGCAACTAAAATATAATAATGAACATATAGAGATATTTAAAGAATTCTGTTTCAACTCAAAAAATATGTTGGTAATTGTTTCTAAAAATCAGTTAAAGCATAATTATCTTATTATTAAATTTTTGCAGTTGTTCAAAAGGCCTGTATATATTGAATCAACATCAAATATTAGAGAATGCGAAGAATTAAATGATCTAAAAATAATGTTTGCTGAAAATTTGTGGAGAGATAGTGAATTGTTAAATTGTCAATTTGATAGTGTTTTAAAAATTGGCAATACACCAACGCATAAATTATGGCGCGATATAGCTGAAGAAAAAATAAATTTAAAAGTATTATCAATCTCTGAATCTCATTTTGCAGGTGCTGTTAATGCTAAACATATACAAATTAATTATGAGTTATTTTTCTCATTTTTAATAGATTTATTTTCTAAAAATATTGGAGGACAAGAGACTAGTGCTCAAAATCTTTTATTTAAGTGTAAAAATTCTCTGGAACAAGTAAACAAATTGTTTACTACTTTAGAATTATCTGAACAGTCTTATTTTAATACATTATCCAAAAAAATACCTAAAAATAGCAAAATATATATAGGAAATAGTTTGCCAATAAGGACCTGGGATTTTGCAGCTTCTTATGAGAATAAATTTTTTCAAATAGAAGCATCTAGAGGGTTAAATGGTATTGATGGACAAATTTCTACCTTTTTAGGAAGTGCAGAAACTGATAAATTGAATATCGGCATTTTTGGTGATTTAACTTCTCTCTATGATTTACAAAGTCTCTGGCTAACAGAGTATCGAAAAAATTTATCTTTTATTATTATAATAATTAATAATTCAGGGGGACAGATATTTAATGGAGTACTAAATGGTGATTCTGCTGACTTTTGTAAAAATATACACTCTATTAGTTTTTTCCATTGGGCAAAGATGTGGGGGATTGATTACTTTTTGGTGGAAAATAAGAATGATTTAGAAAAATTAAATTTTGAAACAAAGAAAAATTTAAGACAAGTTATTGAAATAAAACCCTGTTCATTTCAAACAAGTAAATTTAATAATATAATAAAAACACTTTAATTAGTCTTCATTTTTTTCAAATTCTGGTTTGTAATTTAGATTATTATTTTTTAGGTTTTCTTCAATTATTTCTAAATATTTAGGATTGAAATTTTTAGAAAAAACGAGATAAACAGAAATTTTATTATCAGGTATCAAAAGCATTTTTATTTCATTTAAAAAGTTATTTGCTTTAGCTTCATAATATAATGAATCAGGTAAGTAACTATATGCGGCTGTAATCCGATTAAATTTTAACTTATTAATTAAAACAGAACTGTAATTTTCAGCGGAAGATTCTTCTAAGTTAAGTTTTGCTCTATTTTGTCTTAGGAAGTTACAAAGAGCGCCATTCTGACCAATGCCAATAGTTTCTTTGCGTAAATCGTCTATATCTTCTATTTCATTTAAGTCTGAATCTTTTAAAAGCATTAAATAGCTGTTTGAAGAATAGATTGGTGTTTTAGTATATATTATTTCTTTTTCTCTTTCAGGTGTCTTCCCTAAAAAAGCAATGGCATCTATTTTATTGAATTTTAATTCTGACAAAACTCTAGAAAGCGGATACTGTTGGAATATAACTTTTTTATTTTTTACGACAATTATTTTATTTTTAAGATAGTCTAAAATAATACCTGAATCTTTATTTCTTTTTTCATCATAAAATGAAAATGGTTTTATATCAAAATAACCAATTTTAATGTAACTGTTTTCAATTGGATAAATTTTAGATGAAATAAAAATAGTTAGGAAAACTAATATAAGCCGCATCGTTCAAACCCTAAAAAATTATAAGTTTAATTTATATTAGAATGTTTTATAATTTACAACAAATGACAATGTCAATATTCAAACTTTTCTTCTTTTATGAATTTAAGTATTAAAAATATTAATAGCAGAATTCCAAAGGGCATTAAATGATATTCTCTGATAATATTTGAAATAAAATTTAAATCACCAACATTAAGTCCTATAATACAAATTGATAACAAATAAATACTTAAGGATAAAGAACTAGATATTATTTTGTTAAATGAAATTAATATAATTAAAGGTAGTGTAAAAATATAAATACTTTTACCATTTGATACTAATAGAGGTATCATTCCCATAAGAATAGCTGAATCATAAAACTCTTTTAAATTATGACCTATTTTTTTTCTAGTATTGGAGAAAAAAAACAAAAGACAAGCACTTAAAAATATTACAATAATTAAGTGTAGGATGTTTTTTTCGATTGCAGTGCTATTTTGAAATATTTTATCAAAAAATGTAAAAATAGAAACATTTTCTACACTTAATACATTTCTTTCGCGTAAAGCCTCAATTTTTAACTCACCAATCCATAATATGTAATTATTTATTAATTCAGTAATATTATAAAACAGCAAAGGCATAATAAAAACTAAAATACAAGATATTACTATATATGTTAGATATTTAAATTCTTGTTTATAAAGATAATAAAATATAAAAATTAAAAAATATGGTTTTATAAAACCTGAAAATGTTAAAATAAATGCTGAGAGAAATAAAGACTTATTTTTTAAATATAAAGATAACAGAAACAAAAAAAGAATTACAATATTTGCCTGACCTAAATGTAGTTCTCTTGTAAAATGTGTTACTAATGCAATTAAAATACAAATGATATAAACTAAATTTATTGTTTTAGGATGAAAACTGTTTTTGATATATAGTTTGTTACATATATAAAGACTAAAGAAAATAAGTGTTGATAAGAAAAAAGTATATAAAATTTTTGCATAAGCAAAAGGAATTAGTGCAAATGGTATGAATAATATTGCTGCTGATGGCGAATATTTGTATCTATAAAAATTATCTTCAATTATTCGATATAAAACTTCAGAATTTAAAAGTCTTGTAGCGGCTTTATAATACACTTCAAAGTCACTTTGCCAATAGCGACCATTTTTTATTTCAATTAAGACAAAAATACTTGTAAATATAAAAATAAAAAACATTAGAAAATATTTATTTAAAATGACTAAATTAAAATTAGAATCTCTTTGCATGTTTTTAACTTTCGCGCTTTTTACAACTTATTTTAATATATAAATTTTAACTTGCAAAGAAAAAAATGCCAATAAAATAGAAAGTTTCAAATCTATTGGCATAATGTTAGATAGTGTTCTTTTATATACCAAGAGCCTTTTTCATGGTTATTCCCATATCAGCAGGACTCATTGCGACGTGTAATCCACAAGATTTCATCGCTTCAATTTTTTCTTCAGCTGTTCCCTTTCCACCACTAATAATAGCACCTGCATGCCCCATCCTTTTTCCTTTAGGAGCAGTTTGACCTGCAATAAAACCAACGACTGGTTTTTTCATATTTCTTTTAATCCAATCAGCAGCTTCAATTTCAAGAGTGCCTCCTATTTCTCCTATCATTATAACAGCATCAGTATTTGAATCTTTTTGGAACATTTCAAGAACATCAATAAAACTTGTTCCGTTAATGGGGTCGCCGCCTATACCAACACAGGTTGACTGCCCTATTCCGAGTGCAGTAGTTTGACCAACTGCTTCATAAGTTAACGTCCCTGACTTACTTATAATGCCAATTCTTCCTGGTAAATGAATGTGTCCAGGCATAATTCCGATTTTGCATTTATCCCCTGGAGTAATAACACCTGGGCAATTAGGTCCAATCAATCTTGTTTTTCCGCCCGCATTATTTAGAGCTTTTCTCACTCGCAGCATATCTAAGACAGGGATACCTTCAGTAATAGCGACTATTAATTCAATACCTGCATCAATAGCTTCTAGAATGGAGTCAGCTGCAAATGGAGGTGGCACAAAAACCATAGAAGCATTAGCACCTGTTTTATGCATTGCTTCTGCTACAGTATTAAAGACGGGTTTATCGAGAACTGTAGAACCACCTTTACCTGGAACCACTCCACCGACTAAATTTGTACCATATTCAGCACATTTTTCTGAATGAAATTTACCAGCACTTCCAGAAATACCTTGGCAAATTAATTTTGTTTGTTTTCCAACAAGAATAGACATATATTTTTTCCTTTAAGAGTTTGTTACTTTACAGCTTGAACAATTTTTTGTGCACCATCGGCCATGGATGAAGCACTTAAAATATTTAACCCAGATTCAGACAATATTTTTTTGCCAAGTTCAACATTTGTTCCTTCTAATCTAACGACCAATGGAACTTTTAATCCGAGTTCTTTTGCTGCAGCAACAATACCATTCGCAATAACATCACATTTCATAATGCCACCAAAAATATTCACAAAGATACCTTTAACTGCTTTATCGCGAAGAATAATTCTAAAAGCTTGTGTTACTGTTTCTTGACTTGCTCCACCACCTACGTCAAGAAAATTTGATGGTTGTCCACCTGTTTGTTTAATAATGTCCATGGTTGCCATTGCCAAGCCAGCTCCATTAACTAAACAACCAATGTTACCTTCTAATGAAACGTAGCTTAATCCATATTTAGAAGCTTCTAACTCACGTTGATCATCTTCTTCATAATCTCTTAAATCAGCTATATCAGGGTGTCTAAACATGGCATTTTCATCAAAGCTCATTTTGCAATCGAGGATTGCTAAAGTTCCTTTCTTGGTTAGGACAAGTGGATTTATTTCAACCATTGAACAATCATAAGTTAAAAAAGCTTGGTAAAGTCCTTTTAAAGTTTTAGCAAAGTCTTTTGCTAAAGGAGTGCCAAGGCCAAACCCAAGTCCAATACTTAATTTACGAACAGTAAATTCTTGCAGACCGACAGTGGGATCAATATCAGCTGTTATTATTTTTTCGGGGTGTTTTTCTGCGACTTCTTCAATATCCATACCACCTTCTGTCGAAGCCATAACTCCAATAGTGGCTTTTTCTCTATTAACGACTAAGGCAAAATAATACTCTTTTTCAATTTCACAGCCTTCTGCAATTAGCAATTTATTTACTTTTTTTCCTTGTGGGCCTGTCTGATTAGTTATTAATGTCATACCAAGCATTTTTTCTGCAACTGTAAAAGCTTCTTCTGGACTTTTTGCTAACTTCACACCACCAGCTTTGCCACGTCCACCTGAATGAACTTGTGCTTTTACAACTGCAATTTTACCATCTTTTCCGCAGCCTAAGTTACGAGCCGCCCATTCTGCTTCTGTCGCAGTATAAGCAAGTTTACCTTGAGGAATACTAAGTCCAAAACGGGAAAGTAGATCCTTAGCTTGATACTCATGAATGTTCATGAAATTCTCCAAAATTAAAATATCAATTAAAAACGGGTATCTGACCCTATGCTTGCTCAAAAACAAATGCATAAACAGTTGAGCGACTTTACAATGATTTTTATTTAAGAGAAAGGGGGAGAGAATTTAGGAGATTATAGAAAATTAGGAAGCTACTTAATGATTTAAATTTTCGGGTTTAAGTGCTTTGACATTATGATCTAGATTTTTAAGGTTAAGCGATAATTCACTGGTATGTTTATGAAGCTCTAATAACTGTTCACGCATTAATCTTTGTATTACGGACATGCGATTGATAGCATTCCCCGCTTTTTGCAATTCTGCGTCTATAACTTCTTGAAATTTATAAGCTTCTTCTCTTTTTTCTGGGCTTAATGATTCAAAATAAGCTTTACGGTTTTCAAGGGCTTTTAAGAGCGCAGGTGTATGTAATAGTTTGAAATTATTATCTTTATTCAATTTAAGCTCCTAAAAATCTCTGTTAAAGACTAAAAATGTAGGCAATACAATAATGCACTAAAATATAGCAAAAATCTACAGGATTTTTATTTTTTTAAAAATTAATTAATATTATTACAGTTATATTAAAATATTATAACTTTATATTAAAACTTATATGGTACTTAATAAATCAATTAATAAATATTATTATGTAAAAATAAAAAATAGATACAATATAAATACAAGGTTTGATTTAATTTAAATAATATTATAATTATATTTTAAATAGAACTAACATACCAAAAATAATTATTTAAAATTATTGACAAAATGAATAATTACTATAACATCATTTTGATTTTAGTTATAAATAGATAATAAATTTTGTGCTTTTTAAATTTTATTTATTTTCTATTTTTCTATTTAATTAAAATCAATCTATAAACTTTCATAATTAATAATAATTAATAGGATAGCATATGAAAAAAAATTCTTTCATATCAGGAATTGCATTTGCAAGTGTATTTTTTGTGAGCTTAAACGCTAATGCATTAGAGGAACTTCAAACAATTTATAAAATTGTAGATCAAAATGCAATAAAGAAATATGTACAACAATTTAAACCTGAGCAAGAAAGAATAAATAAAAGTTGTAAGTTAGCAAGTACTTCTTCAAAAGAATATTTTCAAACAGATATGCAAAAAAATAAACATAATAGTGATAATAAAATTATAAAAGAAGAAGAGCTTTGCTTAGATAATAAGTATTTAGCTACGACATGGGGACAAGAAAATCTTGTTGCGCATTGTGATGTTAAAGCAAGTAGAAAATATTTATCTGAGTGTTATTTACATATTAAAAAAGAGAATGAGTTTATTTTTTACGCCCAACTCGTTTTAGACTCTAGAGATCGCAAAGCCTATTTTTTTGGTGATGAAATAGATATAAATTTATTTATCAAAGCTGATCATTATATTAATGAAAGAAATAGTATGGATGTTCATTTCAACATGAAGTATTCAATTAATGAAGAAGGGGCGCTGGAATTACATTTGTATCAAGGAAAATCTGACAAATTTTTATATACACAAACTTTTGAACAGTTTAAATAACTTATTATTTTTTTCTTCTATACTGATAACCACTTAACATAGACTGAGCTAATGGAAATTTATGTTTTATTTCAGTATAAATTAACATAAAAATATGGATAGCTATAAAAGCCATTAATATATAGAATATTATTTCATGACTTTCTTTGAAAATTTTTCTAACTAACGTTTTTTCTTTGGATAATTCAACAAAAGTATTAAATGGTCCTATGCCAAATATTTTTGCCGATAGATACAGTCCAGATATGCATTGCAGAATAAGTATAAAATATATTTTTAAATATACTGTACCAGCGAATGCATCATGTCCCCAGTCATTTTTAAATTGAATTTTTCGCGTTTTAAAAAAATTTAAATAAACGTTAAAATTAAACATATTTATAAATTTAGCGTGTTCTGGGCCTATGACTCCCCAAAGAACTCTTAAAGTAATTCCACAAATTAGTCCATAACCTAAATATGTATGAAAATGATAAAGAACTTCTTTCCAGTTTTCAAATTCTTTTAAAGCAGGTTTTATCCAAATTGTCAGCATTAAACTAAAAATAGCTAATGCGTTCCACCAGTGTAAAATTCTTAAAAATGGGTCATATACTTTTTTTATTTGATATAAATTTTCATCTATTTTTTCTGAATTTTTTTTGTGCATAGTCAATTAAACCTGTCCTAAATATCTATGCATTATATAATAGTATGAAGAAATAAAAATATAAAATCTATTGCGATAAAATTACAAATATTTGACAGAGAATTCTGGTAATTTATTTTATAGTTTTGCTAGTGCGCTAGTGGGCAATAATTGTAAGGTTAAAGTAATTATTCATTTTTTTAGTTTCTTTTATGAAAATTTAAATTAATCTTAGGATGCTACTAGTTAAATACACTCCGTATTTAATTTTTTGTTCCCTAACTTAAGTTGAATTAACCTTCAATGAGCTTTGTGGTGTAGATTATGGAAAAAACAAAAATAAAAATAATTCAAGCAGCAACAGATTTATTTATAAAAAATGGATTTTCAGGAACTTCTATTAGTGACATTGCTAAAGAAGCTGGAATTAATCAAAGTTTAATTTATCATCATGTTGGGAATAAGCAGGATTTATGGCAAGCTGTAAAAAAATTTTTAATACCAGACAATGATGATGAAGTAAACCTAGAAAATGTATGCTACAGAAATTTAAATGACTTTATAAATGCAATTATAAAATCACGTATTGACTTTTATAGTCGTGATCACCGGATCATAAGACTAGTAAAGTGGCAAATTTTAGAAGAAGATTTTGAAAATAATCAGTTACAAAATAAAATATTTCCACACCACTGGATTCAAGTAATAGAAAATTTACAAGAAAACGGCGAAATTTCTAAGCAATATTCTGCTGAATTTTTTGGATTTTTTATTTTTAGCTTAGTAAATTCTTTAATTTTTGATAGCTATAATATAATTAATAAAGACCTTGTGAAAAATAATCATTATATTTTGTTAGTAAAAGAAATTATTTTAAATAATTTAAAAGCTAAAGTGAATTAGATTTTTTAACGTATAATGTTTTCTCAACTTTAGTAATTAGTTCTCCTACTTCATCAAAAATAAAAATTTCTTTAGTAAAAATATGTTTCTTTTTATTATCACAATTATACTTAATTTCATCTATTTCATCTTTAGTAAATTCAAAATGCGCTTTTACTTTTCCCCTAGCAGGTTTTATAAATTCTATTTTTGCTGACTTATCCCAAATGATATATTGGCTACCTAAATTTTTAATTAACATTAGCATATAAAAAGGATCGGTCATAGCAAATAAAGAGCCACCAAAGTGTGTGCCTACGAAATTTCTATTGTACCATGTTAGATCCATTTCAACTTCAAGTTTAAGAATATCTGGACTCACATTAGTCACTTTAATTCCTGCACCTAGGTAAGGCGGCCAAAAGCGTATTAATTTAAAAAGCTTTTCAGGTGGAATTTTCTCTTTGAGAGTATCAAATAATTTCAAAATTTAGCCCTTTATCATAAGGTTAGTTTAGACTTTGTAAAGATAATAACTTTTTTTTTTAGTTTATGAAAGCTTAATTTGTTAATGTTTTGTATAAATTTTCGATAGTTATGTGTTTTGTTGTAAAAAAATAATTCAGTTGTATTTTTGCCAAATTCTTGTATAACTCAATTTTTGGTGAAATATGAAAATAGTCCTTTTTCTCATTTTTACGTTAAGTTTTAGTGTATATGCTACAGATCTAACAAAGTATTGTGAAAATACTGAATTTAATAAATGTGTTACTCCTTATGGTGAATTTCTTGGAGAAAGTAAAGGAATTGCTTCATATTCTAATTGTAGAGCAGAGTGTGTAAATCCCATAGAAAATACTATTCAAGATATAGGTACAAGAAAAGACTTCTTTACTGGTTTAAAATGGCAATGTGTTGAATTTGCAAGACGTTGGTGGATCTCTCAAAAAAATATAACTTTTGGTTCAGTTGAAACAGCAAATGAAATATTCGAGAAATTAGTAACAGCTAAAAATATTAAATCTGGAAAAAAAGTTCAACTGGCGAAATTTAAAAATAATTCAATTACTCCCCCTAAGAGTGGTGATCTTTTAATTTATAAAAAGTCCGTGTCTGATAATTCATTTCCTTATGGTCATGTTGCAGTCATTGTAAATGTAAATATTGAAAAAGGTTTTGTAGATTTAGCAGAAGCGAATTATACGAATAATTATTGGGAAGTAAAAGATCAATATGCGAGAAGAATAGTTCTTATAAGTAAGGCTAATAAATATAAAATATATGATTTAGGAGTTAATGAATTTAAAGAAACAAGTAATAAAGAAAAAGCAGCAGCAGTTATTTTGGGGTGGGTACAAGCTAAATTATAGGTCGCTATATGGGATTATAAAAGTAAATTCAACAAATTTATCTTCTTCACTTGTCTTTTGTGATTCACACCATATCATTCCATTATGAAGTTCAATAATGTTTTTTGAGATATAGAGACCTAATCCATTCCCATTTTTTTTGTTGTTACTATAGTATAAGTCAAAAAGTTTTTGTACGTTTTCTTTTTCTATATAACTGTTGTTGTTTTTTATTCGAAATTCGAGGTATCTTTTATTGTTAAGGAAAATATCGGTTGTTTTAATATAAATTAGTCCTTTGTTTTTCATGCCTTGTAATGCGTTGTATATAAGATTTCTTAAGACACGCAGTATTCTGTATTTGTCTATTTTTATTAAATTATTTGAGTCAAAATTTACATTAAAATTAACATTACTTGTGTTGCAAGTTAGTTTTATTTCATTTATAGAAATTGCAATTATTTTTTGAAGATCTTCAATATTTAAATTTAAAACTATATTTTTACCAAAATCAAGTGTGTCATTTATTAAAAAATCAATTGAAATTCTGGCTTCATTTATTATAGGTAAAGTTTCGGAAATTAGTTTTCTTACTTTCAAAATATCTTTTTCTTGTGAAATTAAATCACATAGAATTTTTATTAAAGCAAATGGTTTTCTAACATCATGAGCAAATATTTTTGATGAATTTGCTATTGCTTCATAAATTTTAACTTCTGTCTTTGTTCTATTATGATTTTCAATGCTCATGTATAGATCATTTGCCATATTGACTAATGTTGATGATATAATATCAATTTCTTCAATTTTATATTTACTATTTCTAATTATTTCAGTACCATTTTTAATTTTATTATTTATCTCTTTTAATAATGTATTCGATATTTCTTCTAAAGGGTTTTTTATATTATAAATAAATATAAATATTATAAAAATTACTAATATTAATAATCCTCCTAAATTAAGAAAAAAAATAAAAATTACTTTGTTGCTAATTGGCATTTTACCTTTTATTTGAATATGTAATTCAGGATTTATCATGGTTGTTGTTTTTGTTATGCAAGAAATATTATAAAACTTACATTTAACAAACTTTTGTTGAATATTTATATCTTCAAGATTATATAGTAAATTTAATTTCTTGATAGTAAATTCTAAACTTTTCTGATTACCTAAAAGAATGTCATTAGAAAGAACTCTAATAATTCTGCTTGAAATACCTTCTAATTTGTCATGTTCTGTTTTTATTAAACAGAAGAAAATAAATGTCATGGATAATGTAAATATTATCACTGAAATTGTTACTATAATTGCTATTATTGTTTTAATATTCATTTTAATTATTATTTAGATTTTATTAATTCTTTATATTTAAATTTATTATCAAAGAATTCAAAAACTCCATAACCTATATCTGTTTTGAAGTAATTTGAAGAAAACTTTTTTGTTATATTATTGAATTGAGTTTTCTTCTTAGGTTTGTGAATGCATAATAAATTTGTAATTTTATTCATGCTGTCTTTAAAATATATTGCTTCATCTGGTGGGTAAATAACTTTGTCATTCCATGACATTTTTAAATTTTCCAAATTTAGTATTTTAATAGAATCTGGTTTTTGGGGCCCCAATCGAATTGATACAACTTTTTGTTCTCTACCAATAGAATAATATGGCGCAAGATTTAAGTCATCGCCAAACCCATCATTTGCAATAAACTTAATATGTGAAAAATGACTTTTGCTTAGTCCTGAAATTATTTTTCCTGCAAGAGCAGAATAAGTCGATAACAATATAGAATTAACGTTATGTTTTTTTAATTCTTTAAGCAAATTCTCTGTATTAAATAGTTGCTCATCAGTTTCATATATGAATTCAGGTGTTCCTGCATACTTTATATAGCTTTCCTTAAAGTCTTCGCAAAATATACAACTAGCATCGGTTATTATGCCATATTTCCCTTTGTATATTTCATTTTTATCAACCCATGCAGAAGTAATTTGTGCTAATTTTTCATTTGTAGGATAAATAGTAAAGTAAGGCCATTTTAGATTTGTAACTTCTTTGGAGTTAGCCATTCCAATGATTAGTAGTGTACTTTTTATTACTTTAGTTGCATTAAGAAATTGCTCACTTTTATTTGGACCAAGAATTATCCA
The DNA here is from genome assembly GCA_964435255.1 of uncultured Oligoflexia bacterium. Lineage (GTDB taxonomy): Bacteria > Bdellovibrionota_B > Oligoflexia > Silvanigrellales > Silvanigrellaceae > Silvanigrella. The sequence continues at coordinate 21,002 of CAYSZE010000248.1, read as the reverse complement.
AGTAGATTCGTTTTCTAATTTTAAAGCATTTTTCTTTAAATTTGGTGTGTCTTCATGGGAAAAGTAATTAAATTTTATATTTGGCACATAGCCACACTTATTTAATTTTTCTGAGAATTGACCTAAAATGAAGTATAATGTTGTTTCAAAACTATTTCTATAGATACTTGAATCTTGAGAGTCTTCTACTTGAAATGGTTGTAGCGCAGCAATACTAAATTCAATATTGTTACTTGAAAAGGCATTGTATTTAAAATTAAATGTTAGCAGTATTTTTATAATTGTAAGTGTTATTTTTTTCATCTGTAATTATATTTCTAATTGTTTGTATAAATAATTCAGGTTCTTAAAAGTGTGGGTAATGAGAAGAGGACATAAATTTAATGATATTATTTTCTTTGGTACTAAAGGTTGTTGAACCATTCATGAGAACATCATGGAAGCCAATGATATATTTTCCACTTTGCGATAATTGGCTAGGATCATATGATCCAGAGTTAAAGACTTCATCATTAAAAGTTTCAACAATTTTAAAGTATGCTTGATCATTATCTTTTACACGACTTTTTTCATTCACTGTGTTCCACCAATTTCGTGCATTTTCATTGGCCCAATAAAATTTTTGTCTGTCTAATTGCCTTTTTTCGAGAGAATGAAACAATTTTCTTATTTGTGGAGAATACAAATATGGTTCTTTGTTTTGGTCTGCAATAATTTTTAAAGCTTCTTTAAATTCTTTTGGTTGATTGCTTTTTAGTAAAAATAAATCTAAATAAAGAGAAGTATTAAACGCATCATTTGGATAAAGACTAATTCCTGCAAGCAGATATTTTATGTTTATTTCTGAATGAGCCCATAATGTATCATAAACAAGTTTTGCTCCATAGCTATGACCATAAAGAAGATCTATTTTTTCTAGATTAAAAATTTGAGCTGCATTTGCTATTAGTATGACAAGATCTTCAATGTTATTTTTATGTGATAATGGAGTTAAATTTTGTTTAGAAATTTCAGATCGTCCAGAACCTCTTTGATCATAAGTAATATAAGCATATTCAGTTTCTCTAAATTCTTTAAAATCATATAATCCGTCTTCAAAATCTTTAGAATGGCTGCCTGGCCCTCCATGGACATATAAAATAGTTTTACCATTCCAATTGTTTGGTCGATGCAGTGCCAAATAAATTTCATTAAATTTTGTTTCTTTTGTCTGCAATTTAAATCCTTCCCTGTAAATAAATTAACGACAAAGTTAAAATGTATTTTATTTTAATTTTTAAAGATAAATAGTTTCATGAATAGAAACCCAAAATAAATTTATATGAATATTTTTGTATTTTCAACAAAATTTAACAAAAATATAGAGAGTACCATTACGCAATTTAATGTATTATAATTGTTATCATTGTTACTTATGGAATTAAAATATTGTTTTTTCTAAGGGCTTCTTTTAATTTATGAATATCACGAATGGTTAAAATAACTTCATGCTTTTCTACAGTTCCACCACATGCAAGAATAGTTTTTAATTTAGAACAAAGATACTTTAGGTTTTCTTCATCTTGGGCACTAGGATCAGTAAAATTAAAAATTATTGCGACTGGTTTACCAGCTCGACCTTTAACTTCAGTGCGAATATTTGCGCGCCCCTTAATGGCTTCAGGATGCTTTTTTTCAACTTTTGTTATTTTTTCACTAGTATCTTTGACTGCAATGCGCCCTTCTTGAGCTTCTGAGATAATATTTCCTTGCCATTCTAGTTTAATGGGTTTGCTATTTTTTTTATCTGTCATAAAAATCAACCTTTTTTGCTTAGCCCTAACCTGAGGCATTAATTTTTCTTTTCAAAAGTGCTATCACCATGTACAACAGACCATCTTCTTTATCCTCCCTTGTCTATAAACGTTTTTGGAGGGGGTTGGGTAAACTGTTTTTATAAACATTTTGGAGTTTATTTATGTCAGTAAATCCTTGGCACCCATGGCATTCTGTTAGTATTGGTGAAAAAGTTCCTTCTATAGTTACAGCTATTATTGAAATTCCGCGCGGTTCTAAAAATAAATATGAAATCGATGCAAATTCTGGACTGTTATTTTTAGGCCGCGTTCTTTCTAGCCCTATGTTTTATCCTATAAATTATGGTTTTATTCCACAAACATATTGTGATGATGGCGATCCTCTTGATGTTATGGTGATTGGTCAAGATCCTGTGCACCCTTTAAGTATGATGGATGTACGAGTCATTGGTTGTTTAAAAATGATCGACGGCGGAGATGCTGACGATAAAATTCTTGCTGTTCACGCAGATGACCCACAATTTAGACATATCAACGATATTAAACAACTTGAAGATATCAACCCACATTATTTAAAAGAAATTGAACAATTTTTCAAAACCTATAAATTGTTAGAGAATAAAAAAGTAGAAATAGTGGGCTGGCATGGGAAAGAAGAAGCAGAAAAAGTTATTAATGAGTCCATTGATTTCTATAATAGAAATAAGGATATGTTAAAAAAATAATAAATTCTTTTATTTAAATTCATTTTTGTAAGAAATAAATTCTTTGTAATTAAAAAGTTACAAAGAATTTTTTGCTTTTAGTTGACTAAAAACGAGCAAGTCGTGATGATAGGCTCCTGCATTCAAACCTTAAAAGCGAGGGTAAACAAATGATATCAAATGAAAAGTTAAAATTAACCCCTCTTTATGAAGAGCATGTGGCATTGGGAGCAAGAATGGTTCCTTTTGCTGGTTGGCATATGCCAGTGCAGTACTCGGGTCTGGTTGATGAACACAAATGTGTGCGAAGTTCTGTTGGATTATTTGATGTCAGTCATATGGGTGAATTGAATGTAACGGGAAGAGGTTCATTAGAATTTTTGCAATTTATGACCTTAAATGATGTCTCGAAATTAGATATTGGCCAAGCACAATATAATGCTTTTTGTTATGAGAACGGCACTGTTGTTGATGATATCATTATTTATAAAAGAGGCTATGATTCTTACTTTGTTTGTGTCAATGCAAGCAATATTGAAAAAGATTATGCATGGTTAAAAGAACATTGTCCTAAACAAGGGGTCATTTTAGAAAATGTAAGCGATGATTATGCGCAAATAGCTGTTCAAGGCCCCAAAAGTAGAGAATTGGTTGCAAAAGTAGTAGATATAAAAATTCATGATTTAGCATATTACCATTTTACGGAAGGAAAAGTTTTAGGAGTTCCTGGAATTATTGCACGAACGGGTTATACGGGCGAATTAGGTTATGAATTGTATGTGCCAGCTGCTTCTGCGGCAAAAATTTGGAAAGCACTTTTACAATCAGGAATGGAATTTGGGGTAAAACCTTGCGGTTTGGGAGCAAGAGACACTCTACGTTTGGAATGTGGTTACTTATTATATGGTAACGACATGGATCAAACAAAATCTGCTATTGAATGTGGTTTGAGCTGGATAACAAAATTTGATAAACAAAATTTTATTGGTAAACAAACTTTGTCATTGCAGAAAGAAGCTGGAACAAAAATAAAATTAATAGCATTTGAAATGCAAGATAAAGCAATTGGAAGACATGGGTATAAAGTGTTTTCTGAACGTGAAAATGGTATAGAAATTGGTGAGATAACCAGTGGCAGCCCCTCACCTACATTAAGCAGAAATATTGGTCTGGCGTATGTGAGTGCAGAATTTGCAAAGTTAGGAACTGCTATTTGGATTGAAATTAGAGGTGAAAAAAAACCTGCTCAAATAGTTAAAAAACCATTTTATACACAAGGAAGCGCGCAAGGATAAATTTTTTGGTTAGAAAGGAATTTGAAATATGTCATATCCAGAAGAGTTGAAATATACAAAGGAACATGAGTGGATAAAAATAGAAGGTAACAGTGCATCTATTGGTGTAACCAAGTTTGCAATTGAGCAATTAGGTGATGTTGTTTACTTAGAACTACCTAAAGTTGGAACCACATTTAAAGCTAATGATGCATTTGGAACAATAGAGTCTACTAAAACTGTAAGTGAATTATATACGCCAGCTTCATGTACAGTTACTGAAATAAATAATGCAATAGTTGATAAACCAGAAAACTTAGCAGTCGATGCTTACAATAGTGGTTGGTTAATTAAAGTTGAAATAAAACAACCTCCAACAGATCTTTTGACTGCAAAAGAGTATGAAAAGTATATTTCAGGAAATTAATTCATATAAAAATAAAAAAGACGGGTTTTGAACCCGTCTTTTTTTTCATGAGGAAGAGTTATGCTTAAACATCGCTTATTACCAACAACTGAAAGTGATAGGAAAAATATTTTACAACACTGTGGAGTGAGGAGTATTGAAGATTTACTGCAAGGTATTCCAAAAAATATTAGATATAAAAGCAATTTGCAAATTGGTGAAGAACTTTCTGAATTAGAAATTAAAAGAAAAATTTCTAAGATGATGCAAAATTCTAGAACAAAAAAAGATGCTCTAAGTTTTCTAGGTGCAGGTATTTATGATCATTTTATCCCTGCTGTCATTAATCAACTGACTCTAAGGGGAGAATTTTTAACATCTTATACTCCTTATCAACCCGAATTTTCCCAAGGAACATTACAAGCATTATTTGAATATCAAAGTATGGTTGCAGAAATTTTTGGGATGGAAATATCAAATGCTTCTCATTATGATGGTGCAACAAGCATGGCTGAAGCGGCTTTAATGGCCTTAAGAATTAAGCCAAATAAAAAAAGAATTTTGGTATCAGCAGGTGTTCATCCAGAATATGTAGAAGTTTTAAAAACATATTTAACCAATTTGAGTGTTGAAGTCACGCAAATTCCAATAACGGAAAATGGCAAAACATCAACTTCTGCTTTAAAAAGTTTATTAGGAAATGATGTGGCATTAGTTATTGCCCAAAGCCCTAATTTTTTGGGCTGTATAGAAGATATGGATGAATTGTCAGATATTACTCATGCAACTGAAGCATTATTCTCTGCAAATATTACTGAACCATTAAGCTTAGCGGTCCTAAAAACACCTGGAGAATATAATGCAGATATAGCTACAGGAGAAGGACAAAGTTTTGGACTGCCACAAAGTTATGGTGGCCCTTTTGTTGGTTTGTATACAACAAAATTGGAATATGTCAGACAAATGCCTGGTCGACTTTGTGGAGAAACTGTTGATGCTCAAGGTAGAAAAAGTTATACCTTAACTTTAAGTACCAGAGAACAACATATTCGGAGAGAAAAAGCGACTTCAAATATATGTACAAATCAAAATTTGTGTGCTCTTTGGGCGACAATTTGGTTGTCGTTAGTAGGAAAAGAAGGATTTGTTGAATTAGCAGAACAAAATATTTCTAAAACAGAATATGCGAAAAATGAAATTTTAAAAACAAATAAAGCAAAATTAAAGTATCCTAAGTCATATAATTTTAATGAATTTATTATTGAGTTAAAAGTAAATGCAAATGACTTTATAAATAAATGTGTGCAAAATAATTTAGCACCAGGTGTTTCTTTACAGAATTTCAATTTAGAAGATAAAAATTCTTTGTTAATAGCGGTAACAGAAAAGAAAACTAAAGAAGATATTGATTTACTAGTTGAATTAATAAAAAAATATGGGTAAGGAAAATAAATATGAACTTTTTACATAAGTCAACTGGACAAACCATTGTACTCGAAGAAGAAGTTATTTTTGAAAAATCACGCCCTGGTGGTTACGGAATCAGTTTGCCAAAACTAGATGTCCCAAAAATAAATTCTAAAGTTTTATTTCAAAATAATTTAAGGAAAAATAAAGCAAGACTCCCTGAACTATCTGAACCAGAAGTTGTCAGACATTTTACCCGTCTTTCAACCTGGAATTATGCAATTGACTTAGGAATTTATCCTTTAGGTTCTTGTACAATGAAACATAATCCAAGATTAAATGAGGAAGTGGCTAGAAGTGCTGAAATATGTGAAGCGCATCCTTATGACCCCGTAGAGTGGACACAAGGGCATTTACAAATAATGTTTGAACTTCAAGAAGATTTAAAAGAAATTACAGGAATGCCAGCGGTTTCTTTACAACCAAGTGCTGGGGCGCAAGGTGAATTTACTGGTTTACTTTTGATATCAGCTTATCATAGAAATAAAGGTAACAAACGAAAAACAATAATTACAGCTGATACTTCACACGGAACAAATCCTGCAAGTGCGGCCTTAGCTGGTTATAATATTGTGCAAGTTCAAACAGGTAGTGATGGATCTGTTTCTATAGAATCTGTTAAAGAAGTTTTGAATGACGATGTTGCAGCTATGATGTTAACTAATCCAAATACACTTGGAATATTTGAAAAAAATATAAAAGAAATTTCGCAGCTTTTACATGACAACGACTCGTTACTTTATATTGATGGCGCAAATATGAATGCAGTACTTGGATTAAGTAGACCAGGAGATTATGGCGCAGATGTTATTCAATTTAATTTACATAAAACTTTTACAACACCGCACGGTGGTGGTGGCCCAGGTAGTGGCCCTATAGCTGTTAGCTCCAAATTAGAAGCATTTTTACCAATCCCGCGAATAGATTTTTATAATGGAAAATTTAGTTTAAATTATAATTCTTCAAAATCGATAGGACGTGTGAAAGCTTTTTATGGCAATTATGGTATGTTTGTTAGAGCTTGGTGTTACATTAAAGCATTAGGTGGAGAAGGCTTAAGATATGTTAGTGAAAATGCTATATTAAATGCAAATTATATAAAATCACAATTAAAAGATGTGTTAAATATACCTGTAGATGGAGATCATCTACATGAAATTGTATTTAATGATAAAAACTTAAAGGAAACAGGTTGGGATACAAGTAAAATTGCAAAAGCTTTAATTGACTATGGAATGCACCCACCTACAGTGCATTTTCCTTTGTGTGTAAAAAATGCTTTAATGGTTGAACCAACAGAAACAGAAAGCCAAGCAGAATTAGATCGATTTATTAATGCTGTTAAAGAAATAGTTTCGAGTCAGAATTCAACAATTATATTTCCGAAAAGATCATTTCGTGAAAAAGTAGATGAAGTAAAAGCTGCAAGAGAATTAAAATTAACTTATCAATTTAAAGAGCAGTAAATATTATGCAAAACTTTGAATTATTTAATCCCGTTAAAATAATTTTTGGTAAAGAGACAATAGGTAATTTACCTGTATTACTACACGATAAAGAAAAAATATTGTTTGCTTATGGTGGTGGTTCAATAAAAAAAAATGGTGTCTACGAACAAGTAAGACATGCCTTAGCTCATAAAGATGTCTATGAATTTTCTGGTATAGAAGCGAATCCAGAATACGACACATTAATGAAAGCGGTTGAGTTATGTAAAAAATGTAAAATAGATTACATTTTAGCTGTTGGTGGTGGTTCGGTAATTGATGGTTGTAAATTTATTGCAGCCGCAGCAAAATTTAAAAAAACAGATCCCTGGAATATTTTAAATGGAGAACTAGTTGAACATGCTCTTCCGTTAGGATGTATTTTAACATTGCCAGCAACTGGTTCTGAAATGAATGCTTTTAGTGTCGTTTCTAGAAGAAGTTTAAAATTAAAAAAAGGTTTTTTTTCTCCACATCTTTATCCAAAATTTTCAATTTTAGATCCTACAGCTACATTTTCTTTACCAGAGCGACAAATTATCAATGGTATTATAGATCCATTTGTGCATGTTACAGAGCAATATTTAACCTATAAAGTTAACTCTCCGCTGCAAAACAGACAAAGTGAAGCTATTTTAATGACTTTAATTGAAGAAGGCCCTAAAGCGTTAAAAAAGAAAGATGATTATTTTGTTCGTGCAAATATAATGTGGTGTGCCACTCAAGCATTAAATGGGACTATAGGTAAAGGGGTCCCGCAGGATTGGGCTACGCATCAAATTGGGCATGAATTAACTGAGCTATATGATTTAGACCATGCCCAAACACTGGCAATTATTTTACCTGCCTTATTAAAACACGAATATGAATATAAAAAAGAAAAATTAGTAGAGTATGGTAGGAAGGTTTTCGATCTAAATTATGCTAGCGGTTCTAAAATTGCCAAAACGGCTATTGAAAAAACCGAAAAATTTTTTCGCAAGTTAGGGGCAAAAACAAGGCTCTCTGAATATAAAATTGCAAAAAAAGATCTAAAAAATATTGCAAAAAAAGTCATGGAGACAAGTCATGGAGCAAAATTAGGAGAAAATGCACGTATTGGTGAAAATGAAGTTCTAGGAATTCTTGAAAATGCATGGTCTAATTATAATTAATTAGCACCTTAATGTTTGGCAAGATATTTAAATTATATAACTTGGAAATATTCAATTTTTAAGTTAAGTACAGGCTTTTAATGTTTTGAATGCTCGCTTTTTTAAGGAGTAAAAAATGAGTATGAATATTTGGAACAAAATGCATGATTTTGGGGATATTAAATTAGAAAGAACAGAAGATGGTATTGCTAAAATTACAATAAATCGTCCACATGTTAGGAATGCATTTAGACCAGAAACAGTGACTGAATTACTAAAAGCCTTTGAAATTTGTAGAGATGATCAAAAAGTTGGAGTTATTATTTTAACTGGTGAAGGTAAAGAAGCTTTTTGTTCAGGTGGCGATCAAAAAGTCCGTGGGCATGGTGGCTATATTGGGCAGGATGGTATGCCGCGTTTAAATATTTTAGACGTGCAAAAGGCAATCCGATCTATGCCAAAACCTGTTGTTGCTATGGTTGCTGGATACGCCATTGGCGGTGGACACGTGCTACACGTAGTCTGCGATCTGACTATTGCTGGTGATAATGCCAAATTTGGTCAAACTGGACCAAAAGTGGGTTCATTTGATGGTGGGCTTGGCAGTAGTTATTTGGCACGAATAGTAGGGCAAAAGAAAGCGCGGGAAATTTGGTATTTATGTCGTCAATACAATGCAGAGCAAGCTCTTGAAATGGGATTGGTCAATCACGTGGTTCCTGTTGATGAACTTGAAACAGAAACACTAAAATGGTGCCGAGAAATGCTTGAACATTCTCCCTTAGCTTTACGTTGTCTTAAAGCAGCTTTAAATGCAGATTGTGATGGTCAAATAGGTTTGCTTGATTTAGCAGGAAATGCGACGTTACTTTATTATTTAAGTGAAGAAGCTAAAGAAGGTAAAAATGCTTTTGTGGAAAAAAGAAAACCAGACTTTTCAAAATTTGATCGGCTTCCTTGAGGGTTTATGACAGAAGGAATTAAAGACAGCAGTCATATTATCCCGTGGTTACTTGCTGCGCGGCCTAAAACGTTATCAGCTGCTTTCACTCCCATTTTTGTTGCTTCCGTTTTAGCTTTGCATTATGGACGAGCAGAACAGCACCATTTTGTGTATTATTTTAGTATTTTAGCTTTGTTTTCGACCATATTTATTCAAATTGGGACAAATTTAATAAATGATGCGCTCGATTTTAAAAAAGGTGCTGATAATGAAAGAAGACTTGGGCCTAAAAGGGTCACACAAAGTGGACTTTTAACTGAAAAACAAGTTATCTTTGGAGGATTTGTTAGTTTTTTTATTGCAGCTTTATTTGCAATTCCTTTAGTTATTCATGCTGGCTTACCTATTTTTATTATTGGCTGCGTTTCTTTATTATTTGGTTATTTATATACTGGCGGTCCATATCCACTGGCATATAAAGGACTAGGAGAAATTTTTGTTATTTTTTTCTTCGGTTTGGTCGCAGTTTGTGGGGTATTTTATTTACAAACTGGATTTTTAAATAAGTCTGTTTTAATCGCTGGAATTGAAGTAGGTTTACTTGCAACTGTTCTTATTTCTATCAACAATTATAGAGATTATATTGAAGATAAAAAAGTCGGTAAAATGACCTTAGCTGCAAGATTTGGTGCAAAATTTGCTAAATTAGAAATAATGTTTTTATTTATCTTAACCTATTTTGTTAATTTTTATTGGTTTTTTGAAATTAATATATGGTGTGCTGTATTACCATTGTTAACAATTCCTTTAGCTTTTAAAATAACACGTGGGATTTTTATTCATACTCCTTCAAAAGTATTTAATAAATACTTAGGAATGTCTGCATTAGTCCAAATACTATTTGGTCTTCTTTTAGGTATAGGAATTTTAATAGGATAATTTTTGTGTGTACTCTATTTTTATTTGTCAATCAAATTGAAAATTACCCAATTGTATTAATTTCTAATAGAGATGAATATCGCTTTAGAAAGTCCTCCATGATTGAAGGATGGAATAATTCATATTCTTCATTTGGTAATGAAATATTTGGCCCTAGAGATGAATCTCAAAAAGGAACTTGGTTTGCTTGTCAAAATAAATTAAATTCAAAGTGGGGTATAATTACTAATATTAGAGATATGAAATCTTATAACAAAGATTTACGCTCAAGAGGAGAAATTATTCCAAATTTTTTGAATTCAAATGATAATTGTGTAAATTTTTTAGATAAATTAAAAAATATTTCTGCTAGTTATAATTTTTTTAATTTACTTATTTCTGACTCACAGACAGTACATTATTATAATAGTAAAAATAAAACTTCTCAGTTGTTATTTCATTGTGATACTACTGAGAAAAAAGTTTTTGGATTAAGTAATGCTGAAATCGATTCAAACTGGCCTAAAATTATAGAAAATAAAAATAAATTTAAAGAATATCTAATTAATAACTATAAATCTACATTAAATTTGTGTGATTATTGGCAATATTTTCGAAGAGAAATGATGAACACAAAGACTTTTTCTTTAGATAAATTACCCAATACTGGTTTAGGGCCTGATAGAGAAGTATTTTTATCATCTTTATTTATCCCAGGAAAAGATTATGGGACGACATCAACTATTTTCTTTGCTATTAAAAGTAACTTTAATATGCAAATTTATGAGCAAAATTATGATGAAAATGCAAATAGCGATCAAGAAAAAAATATTGAATTAAATTTCTACTCATATGAATAATTTTAAAATAATTTGCAACAATATAAATAAAATTATGTATTCTGAATACCAGCTAAAACCTTTTAAAGCTTTAAATGCAAAAAGTATAAAGGCAAATAGAAATGGTTATTTAATAAATATTGAGTTTAAAAATATTGGGAATGGTTATTCTGATTTATTTTCATGGCCCGAACTTGGTGACTTAGATGTGCGTTTATTGTTAGAGAATATTAAAAATTCTAAATTTAATATTCACACTTATAAAACTATTTATTTTGCATATATTGATGCTTGTTATCGAGCTAAGAATTTAAATATTTTCAGTAATTTTACTTTTCCTAAAAACCACTATACCGAAGTTGATATAAGTTTATTAAATTTAAAAAAGATAGAAAAAATTAAGAATGATGGTTTTGAATTAATTAAAATTAAACTAAGCAAAGGAGAAATAGAAAATACTGAAAAATTAACCAGGTTCTTTAACAATATAAAAAGTTCACAATTAAAGATAAGAATTGACTTTAATAATAGTTTAGACAGTGACCTATTAGAAAATTTTTTAAATAAATTTTATAATTTTTTAAATATTATTGATTTTATAGAAGATCCTTATTTTTTATTTTTTAAAGATAGAGAAAAATATAAATCTAAATTTTCTTTGTTATCTTTAGCTATTGATAGGCTTAATTTAGAAGATTATTCTAATAATGTCGACTTAAATGTCGATTATTTTATTCTTAAACCAGCTATTCAAAATTTTATAGATAAAAAATTTAGTGTACCTGTTGTTATTTCAAGTTATATGGATCATCCTTTGGGTCAGCTTTCTGCTTTATATGAAGCGGGGCTGTTTAATCAGGGATGTTTAGCAGATAAAATGAGTTGTGGTCTTCTAACACATCAGTTCTATGAAATGAATGAATATGCAGAAACTTTAACAATTCAAAATACACGACTGTTACCTTCACTAGAAGGGACTGGTTTTGGTTTTAATTCACTTTTAAAAAATGAACATTGGAAGGAACTAAAATGAATTCCATTGATTGGTTATCGAAACAGTCATATATATTTTTAAATTCTAGAGCTATGCCACAGTATGAAATAAATATACAAGAAATTATAGAAAAATATGATTTAAGTGAACATGTGTTTTTAGCGACATCTGGTTCAACAGCACTTGATCCGAGCGATTTAAAACTCGTAGCGTTAAATAAGCAAGCTATTTTAAATTGTGCTGCTTCTGTAAATAAGCATTTAGAAATATCATCTAATGATATTATTATGAACCCGTTACCTATTTTCCATATTGGCGGACTTGCAACCTATGCAAGAGCTTATTTAAGTGCAGCAAAACTTATTGACTGTTCTCAATACCAAACAAAATGGGATGCTCCTGAATTTGTTTCTTTATTAGAATGTAAACAAATAACTATCACTTCATTAGTTCCTACTCAAATTTATGACATAGTTATTCGTAAATTATGTGCACCCAAGTATTTAAGAGCCGTAATTGTAGGTGGGGGTAGTTTATCTTTTGCTGTGTATCAAGCAGCTAAAAAACTAAATTGGCCCATTCTTTTAAGTTATGGGATGTCAGAAACAGCATCACAAATTGCAACATCAGAGATGAAGACAGTATGGGAAAATTTTAATGAATTTCCTAAATTAAAAATTCTTAGTCATATGCAAGTCTATTTAAATAATGAAAACCGTATTATACTGCAAGGTAATTCATTATGTACAGGTTATATTAAGTTTGAAAAAAAACGAAATTATTTTGTTGATCCAAAAATTAAAACTGAAATTGCTGGGCAGTTATTAAGTTGTCTGTTAACTTCAGACTTAGGCTATATTCAAGGGCAGTATTTACAAATCATTGGAAGAAGTGATGATGTTGTTAAAATAAGTGGTGAAAGTGTCTCATTAAATAAATTAGAGCATTTATTTAATGACATTTTACTAAAGCACAATTTTAATAATAAAGCAGCTATTATAAGTGAATTTGATGTACGCTTACAAAATATTATAGCGGTTGTTTTAGAAAATAAAAATAGTAATCTCAAAAATGATGTGATAGCAAATTTGATATTAGAATTTAATAATAGAGTTTATCCATTTGAAAGAATTAAAAAACTTTATTTTATCGATCATTTGCCAAAAACAGCATTAGGTAAATTGAAAAAAAAACAACTTTCAGCTTGTATCGGTGAAGGAATTTATATTGCAAATTAGGAAATATTTAAATGAAAAACAATACTAATTTTATTATTTTTATTCTAGCAATTGGTTACATGATTGACTTTTTCGATTTAACAATTTTTGCCGTTGTTAGAATTCCTGTCTTGGAATCTCTTGGTGTTGCTGAACAAGATTACCTTAAAGTGAGTGCTTTAATGTTTAATGCGCAAGCAATTGGTGTTGTCGTTGGTGGTATATTAAGTGGTATTTGGGGCGATAAATTTGGGCGTATGTCTGCTGTTAGGCTTGGTATATTCATTTATTCCGTGGCAATTATTTTAAATACGTTTGCAACCAACGTGAGTATGTTTGCATTACTACGTTTTATTGCTGGCGTTGGTTTAGCAGGTGAATTTGCAGCTTCTATCACTTTATTAAGCGAGTTGCTAAGTACAAAAGCGCGAGCAAGAGCTGCTGGTGTTATTTATTCTTCTGGTGTAGTGGGTGGTATGCTCGCTGCATTTATTGGATCCTTTTTTCATTGGAAAATTTTATTTATAGTTGGCGGCGTAGCTGGTCTTATTCTTTTACTTGCCAGAATTTCTGTTGCTGATTCTATCATTTTTCAAAATGTGAAAAGTAAAACGCATATGGTAAGAGGTAGTTTAAAATTATTACTACTAAATAAAAGTTCATTTACAAAATTACTTGCTTTTTTACTTTCTATAGTTCCTTTCTGGTTCATGGCTTTCTTTGTTAATTTTGCACCAGAAGTGGCAAAATCGGTTGGCATTAAAGAAACTATCAGCCAAGGATTTTCTTTAGCTGTTTATTTTGTTGGTTCTTTTGTAGGTTCTTACTTTTTTCCTTATATCGCTCGCTTAACAGCAAGTAGGAAAAAATCAATATTTAGTGCATTGTTTATTATGTTGTTAGCAATTTGTATGTTTTCAATGGGGCATCTTCTTACTATACAATTGTATTATGTCATTCTATTTTTAATTGGTTTAGCAAGTGGCTACGCTGGTATTTTTATGGTATTTGCTGCGGAAAGTTTTGGTACAAACCAAAGAAATATTGCTTCATCAGTAATTTCAAATTTAGCGCGTTGTTCATTGGTTATTATGAATGCATTTGTGCCGTGGATGGCAAGTCAATTTCAGCAAATTTGGATAGGACTAGTCATGTCAGCTTTAATTATTTTTATTATAGGAGTGTTCTCTTTATTTTCTCTGAGAGAGACAAATTATTCATCCCTCGATTTTCATGAGGGATGAATAAGCTCTACTTATTTAGTAAATAAAATATTTGAAAAATACTTAGTAGGTTTAGTTGGCATAAAAAGTTGCTGTAAAGAATTTAGAAGCAAACCTAGCCTTTTATTTTAGAGTGAAGGTATATATTTTAGGATCAGATTGCACATATTGAGGTGAACAAAAAATACTATATTTATGGCAACCAAAAAAAGATCCTTTCATAGAGAAATTAAATTTAATTTCTTTATCAATTATCTTGTAACACTTTAAGTTGTTTTGGAAAATATCTGGGCAGTTATTGGCATAAATAGTTATTTCTGATTCATTAATTCTTCTTTGTGCTTCTGCACGAGATTTACCTTCTTTACAAGAAACTATAAAAATAACAGAGAAAATAGATAAAATTATATTAATTAAATACTTCATAAAGACTTTCTAGGATAAAGTTTTTAAAAATAGGTTAATAATTCAATAAATTAAATTATAATGCTGTTGTATAATTGAAAAATAAGGACGAATAAAGACAATATTTAGCAAAAACCAATTATTATTTTAAAAAAATTATTGTACAAGCGCTAAATATAAGTAATAAAAATTATAAAAAAATCGCTTGTTAATAATTTTACAAGCGTGAGGGAGCTGCTGATCTTTATATTTAGTGGCATTATTCAATTGACTATTTAGTCAATTGGTAAGCCGTTTAAATTTTTAATAGCATTAGTAATTTCAGTTGAACAATATTCATCTGCATAATTATTATCTCTTATACCTGAAACAAAAGAAAGTTTAACAGCGTTATATATATAAAAAGTTTGTTTGTTATCAAATGGATTTTTATTTACATACCAATCAAAATTAATATTATAACTTGCTGAATAATTTTCTTCACCAGTTTTAATACCGTTTTTAGAATCGGGATTTGTCGCTCCATCTAATTTATGTCTAATGATATGGCATGTAATAGGAATTATAATGCTACCAGCTGTTTGTTCTTGAGATAAATACGAATTAACAGCATGACCACGTGATATATTATATTCGTTATACTGCGTCCAAAAAAGAATGCATTTTCCGCTAAAAGGATTTCTCATTTGACAACCTGAATCAATATTTATTTTCTCGCTATGAAAACTTGAATTTAATTTTGAGTTTAAAAAATTTCCAATATCATTTGCATAAGAATGATTGGAAAATGTTAAAAATAGAGAAGATCCTAAAAATAATGATTTTTTCACAAATAACTCCATACTAGTTACACAAGACAAATGACATATTAGAATATTTTTTATATTATATAGTTTATATAATTGCAATATTTGTTTATTTACTTAGTTTTTGTTGTTATAATTTGCTTATATAAATAATATTTTAATAAATTTTTCATTTATATTTTAATAGAAAGAAATGTAAATGATTTTTTTAATAAATAATATATATAATAAATTATATTATAATAAAATTATGTACTAATATTTTAAATTTATTATTGAATTAAAGTAATTAAAATACAGACAAAAAATATAAATAACTAAAGCAAATTCAAAATAATAAAATTGTATTGCATAAAACTAGCGTGACAGTAATAAATTACAGAAAGCATTAAAATATAGAATTACAGATTCCTCTAAAAACAACTTAGTGTTGTAGTTAAATATTTTATGATTTTTACAAAAATTAAAACAAAGATATAATTATAATATTATTAAAAGTAGTATTGTTATATTAAACGGAAATCTCTAGTAAAAATTCTTTACATTATTTTTACTAGAGAACCAATTTGTTTTATTCTTTAGCCTAGTACATTATTTTTATTGCAATAGATAGTAAATAACTTAATTTTTAATTATACTAGAGTATTAGGTTTTGAATTTAAAAGTGTGTCTAAAATAGTACAATGTCATTTTGAATAACAAACAATTTTTTATAAAAATATTTTACTTTTTAGTGAATTGAAGATTTCATTAGTTACTATAATTGTTGAAATATATTTTCTGAATAACTTATTATTATCTAGAAAAACCAAGGAGGGTTTAGAATGAAAATAAAGTACATTTTATCATTTTGTTTCTTTTTATCACAATCTTTTTCCTATTCATTAGAACAAAAAGATTTAGAAAAAAATGAGATATTGTTATTTATGAAAAATTATTTGGAGAAAAATAAAAAATTACTAAGTAATATTGATGCAGTATGTGGATATTGTGAGGAAAAATATTGCGAATTTGAGTTGCTTGAAAAAAATCAGGTTGTATATTTATATAATGTTAGGAAAAATTTTGATGACAATTCGAAGGAAGAAAAATTAACTCTTTATAAATATTATGGCAATGGTAGTTACATAGAAACAGAAAGCATTTTTTTACAAAAATCATTAAAGCGAGAAAAACGGGCAGATTATTTTAAACCTTCTATTGATGGTAGTTGGCTTGCCAATGAAAGGTCAATCTTGTTAAGATTGGCACTAGAAAAATTAAAGAAAAATGATACTAAGAAGGAAAATAAAAATGAAACTGATAAAAAAATAAAAGATGTTTTACAAAATATTAAAAATGCTGAGAAAAAGAAAAATACAACTACAGATTCAAATTTTCAAGAACCTAATAAAAATAAGTATTTTTTTAAACCCTCAATAGATGGTAGTTGGCTTGCCAATGAAAGGGCAATCTTATTAAGAAATGCAAAAAAGAAATTAGAACAAAATAATCATTAGTATTACTAATGATCCCCTCCTAAACTTAAAACGGCATAAGTTAAATTTATATTTATGTCTGATGGAAAGATATTGTCCTCAGGCCACCAACCAGTATTTACAAAACGAAAATTTATATTATTTGCGAAGTCTTTGTAAATTGAAATTTTAGCCTTTGGTTTTGTTGTTAGAATATTTGTTTTATTTGCACAAATTGTTCCAATCAACTGATAGTTTATAAAAATATTTATACCCCTACCCTGCTCTTTTTTATGTCCTAGAAAATTAATCCAAGCACATGAGATAAAAGAATCTTTTATTTCAATCATATAATTGTTAAATATGAATTGATTTGTTTTTGGTAATTCAGCAATTTCTGTTGGCTCTAACAAATTATTTTTATATGCTGATTCTTTTGAACTTGTTAGTTCTGTTTTTTTACTACTATAAAAAATTGTTTCACTCGTATTATTTTCTAATTCTATATTTATTGATGCATAAGAATAATTAGATACGAGTATTGAGCTTATTATAAGTAATTTTTTCATATAATTCTCTCTTTTTATTATATTTCTATTTATTTTTTGTATTTTGTTTTGTATAATACCAGAATAAATTGTTGGATCAAGAAAAAGATTGAGTATTTATTAATTAAGTATTCTTTATATGTTTATTTTTAAAAAAATTGCAAAATATTTTTTTGAGCTTCTTGGATTAAAACCTTAGCTTGAGCAAGACTTTCTTGGCTAATTTCTTCTCCAGATAATAAAATTGCTATTTCATTTAGTTTTTCATTTTCTGTTGCTTCAGTAATTTTAGTTACAGTTTTGTTGTTTTTGAGTTCTTTTGCAACAATGAAATGGCTTTGTGCAAAACTAGCAACTTGTGGTAAATGCGTAATACAAATTGCTTGTCTATTAAAATGAGTTTGAGAACCACGGCAGAAATCTACTAATTTTTTCCCTACCTTTGTCGCAATATATCCGCTGATTCCAGAATCAATTTCGTCAAAGACAAAAACACTCATTGAATTATCACCAAATAGTATATTTTTTATAGCAAGCATAATTCTTGATAATTCACCACCGCTAGCAACTTTATCTATCGGCTGAACATCTATTCCTAAATTAGTTGATAAAAGAAAAAGAGCTTTTTCAGCACCTAGTTTTGTTAAATTTTGAAATTCACTTAAACAAATTAGAAAATCTTTTGGGAAAGTTACAGAACTAAATTCAGAATAGTCATAAGATTTATTGTTTTCTTTTAATTCACAAAAAAACTTTGCTTTAGGTATTCCCAATTCACACAATTCTCTTTCAATAGCTGCTGATAGGTATGATAATTTGTTTTTTCTTTTTTGAGTAAGAATATTTGCTAACTGAATACTTTTTTGGATTCCTTCCATACATTTTTGAATTTCTATCTGAATTTCATCGTCTATTGATATGGCTTTACTTAGAAATATTTCGCACTGTTTCTTATATTCAAAGACTTCTTCTAAAGAGGGGCCATATTTCTGTAAAATTTTATTATAAGATTCCATTCGTTGTAAAGATTCATATAAGTTAGTTTCATCTATGTTGAATTTTTCAGAGGTTAATTCAATGTTATGTGATAACTCTTCAACCATGAAGATGATTGAATTAAGTTGTTCTAAGTATAAATGAAAGTGAGTATTTAAGTTACTTTTGTTTAGTTTATCTAAATTTTTTCTTGTATATTTTAAAATATCGAGACAGTTTGAGTCGTTTTGGCTTAAATTTGCAATAATATCTTGGCAACTTCTTCTGGCAACAGCTGATTTATTACCAATTAAAATAATATCTTCTAATTTTTTAAATTCATCAAAATTAATATTTGCACTAGTTATTTGTGACAACTCAAATTCATATAAATTTTTTTCTCTTTTCAGTAAATTTTGTTCTTGGAATAAAGTTTTTATGTGTTTAATTTTCTCATGAGTAAATTGATATGATTGAATATATTCTTTATAAATATCAGAATTGTCTGCTAATTCATCTAAAAAATATGTATGAGTTTCTATATCCATCAGTCTTTGGTTTTCAAATTGACTGCTAATGTCTATCAGCTCACCAGCTATATATTGTAGAGTTTTTGTGCTAACAATTGTTTCATTTACAGTAGCTTTATGCTTTCCATTTCGGTGAATGAAACGTTTTATTATAATTTCTTCTGGGTCATCAGCAAATAAGGGGATACCCAATTCTTCTAATATATTGTAAATGGAATTTTTATGACTAAATGGACAAAAAATACCTGTAATTAAAGCACTTTCTTGGCCTGTACGAATAAGGTGTGTATCTACTCTACAACCTCTTAATAAACTCATGGCATCGACCAGTAAAGATTTTCCTGCTCCTGTTTCACCAGTAATGACATTCAGACCATTTTTAAAAGTTACTGATATGTTTTCTGCAATTGCTAAATTTTGAATATTTAATTGTTTTAGCATATAAATTCCTAATTTTAATCTTATATTCTAAACGACATAAACTTAGTGGCCAGAAGGCTAAATTATTATGTCAGAATATAACTATATCTTGCACATTTAATTAAATTTGCCATGATAAGCTTCCTAGGTTAGGAACGTCATGGTTGCTAGAGGAGAGTATAAGCATGGCAAAACAATTTAAGACAGTGATGACACATTTTTCTAGATATCTTCCGCCCGGGAGAGTTACAAATGATGACTTGAGTAAATTAATGGACACAAACGATGCTTGGATAACGGAAAGATCTGGAATTAAAGAACGGCGCTTTGTAGAAGAGCCTACTGCCACTTCTGATCTTGCAATTGAAGCGGTTAAAAAAGTATTAGCCCAAGCAAATTTAAAACCATCAGATTTTGATTATATTATTGCTTCAACATTGTCGCCTGATTTTTATTTTCCAGGAATTGCCCCAATTGTTCAACATAAATTAGGGTTCCCTCCTATTCCTGCTATAGATATCCGTGTGCAGTGCAGTGCTTTTGTTTATTCGACTCAATTAGCGGATGCTATGATAAAAAGCGGGCAATATAAAAGAATTTTATTAGTCTTTTCAGATGTACAAAGTAAATTGCTTGATCTCACTACCAATGGCAGAAATGTTGCTGTCTTATTTGGTGATGGCGCGGCCGCTGTCATTTGTGAAGCATGTGAGAGCTCTGAATTAGAGCTACCAACAGCAGTAAATCATTACTCTGGGGTGATTGATACCATATTAGGAAGTGATGGTGTGGGAGCTGAATTATTATTAATACGCTCACCTGGTACTGCAACTAAAGGTTTTTTAAGTCCTGAAACATATGAAATTGGTGATTGGCATCCTAAAATGGAAGGACGACAAGTTTTTAAACATGCAGTAAGTCGTATGTGCGAAGTTGCTGAAACATTGATGGCAAGAAATAAAATTACAGCTAATGACATTGCCTGTTTAATACCACACCAAGCAAATTTACGAATTAGTGAAATGGTGCGTGAGAAAATGGAACTTCCACAAGATAAAGTATTTAATAATATACATAAGTATGGAAATACAACTTCTGCAACCATTCCTATATGTATTAGTGAAGCACTTGAAGAAGGAAAAATAAAAAAAGGTGATCTTATCCTAACTGTTGCCTTTGGCGCTGGGTTTACTTGGGGCGGAAGTTTAATTCGTGTGTAAATTTATTTACCACCATTGCTAAAGTCACCAAAACTTATAAGAAATGTAATCATGATTCCTGAAATTGTTGCTTGAGCTGGATCTGATAAAAGTGTAGCCCCATAGGTTGTTACTTTATAGGGAAAAGTATAATGATACCCTCCTCCTAAACTAGCTTTAAAATTTCTCCCGCCAGAAACACCAAGCATTAGAAATGGTTCTAAAAATAAGTAGTCCACAATTATATTGCCACTCTGAGAA
>CAYSZE010000247.1:0-13015 GCA_964435255.1 uncultured Oligoflexia bacterium | reverse complement strand
TGTCTTTGAAGTTGTTGCCACCTCTTGCTTAAAGTTATCTGAAGGATTTACTGTTTTAGTGCCATCAATTATGGTTGTTATTGGATATTCAGTAGCTTTTTATTTTTTATCATTAAGCACGAAATATTTGCCATTAAGCTTTGTTTATGCTACTTGGTCAGGAGTAGGAACAATTTTAATTTCAATAGTTGGTTATTTCTTTTTTAAAGAAAATTTCGACGTATTAAAAGTAACAGGTATTTTATTAATAATTTTAGGTGTTATTTTTATGAAGTTTTCAGCATATTTTTTAAGTAGAATTTAATATAATAATTGTCTAAGGAAAAAAAATGAAATTTACAAAAAAAAACATTGTTCTTTTTATTGTCGCTATAATGGTTTCCATAATAGCGTTATATTTTATTTTTGACAATTACTACTACTTATCAACTGATAATGCACAAATTGAAGGACATTCTATCATATTATCTGCGAAAATTGGTGGTCATATTAAAAAAGTAAATATTGTTCAAGGTCAAAAAGTAAAAAAAGGAGAAATTCTTGTTGAAATTGATGACCGAGATTATAATAATTCTTTAAAACAAGCTAAATATAATTTGTCTTCTTTGATAGCAAAATTGAAAGATATTGAATCTATTTTTCAAAGAACAGAAAGTCTATTTAGAAATGGTGCAGCTTCGAAACAACAATATGACACCAGTTTAGCTAATTTAGCAGAATTAAAAGCTCAAAAAGAAAGCCTAGAAGTTACAATATCACAAGCAGAGTTAAATTTAGAATATACAAAAATTAAAGCACCTATGAATGGGATTGTGTCTAAAACGTCAGCTGAAATTGGACAACTTGCAGCACCTGGGATGGCGCTAATAGGGTTTGTTGATACTGAAGAGAGATGGATAACTGCTAATTTTAAAGAAACAGAAATTGAATACTTAAAAATAGGACAAGATGTTGATATTGAAATCGATGCATATACAAATAAAAAATATAAAGGGAATATATTTTCTTTAAGTTCTGCAACAGGAGCTACTTTTTCTTTATTACCTCCAGACAATGCTACTGGTAACTTTACCAAAGTTGTGCAGCGGGTTCCTGTTAGAATAAAAATAAATGCATTAACAGAAAATGACATAGAGTCGCTGAAAAATGGTTTATCGGCATATATCAAACTGAAGAAAAACCGGAATTAACCATGAATGCAAATTCAAAACTCATTATTTTTGTTGCTGTTTTGGCCTCATTATTGGAAATCATTGATACATCAATAGTTAATGTTGCTATCCCAACTATGATGGGTAATTTAGGGGCAACATTAGAAGATGTTAGTATGGTTGTGACAGGTTATACAGTTGCTAACGCTATTGTTTTACCAATTTCTGCTTGGTTTGGTGAACGGTTTGGCAGACGCCGCTATTATCTCAGTTGCATTTTTATCTTTACTATCACATCGGTAGCTTGTGGTCTTGCTCCTAATTTAACTTCATTAATCATTTTTAGAATTTTGCAAGGTATCGCTGGGGGAGCTTTGTTACCAACCTCGCAAGCATTAATTTACGAACAATTTCCGCCAAGCAAAGCAGGGGTCGCAGGCGCTATATTTGGCATGAGTGTTATGATTGGACCAACATTGGGCCCTGTCATGGGAGGGTATTTAACTGATAATTATGGCTGGCGTTCGATATTCAATATCAATTTACCTTTAGGACTTTTAACTCTTGCTATAGGTTTTATTTGTATCAAAAACCGTTCTGAGCATTCAGAACATAAATTAAGATTAGATGTCCTTGGTTTTATTTTATTAGTTCTTGGTATTGGCTGTTTGCAATTTTTACTCGAACGTGGGCAGGCAGATGAATGGTTTGCTTCAAAAATTATAACAACGTGTGCAATTGTGTCTGTATTCAGCATAATTGCTTTTATTATTTGGGAATTGAAAGTAAAAAATCCTATTTTAAATTTACGTTTATTTAAAGAACCATTAGTAGTGAGTGGTGTTACATTAATGGCTTGTTTAGGATTTTATTTATTTGGTGTTGTATTTATAATGCCAGTTTTTTTAAATAGAGCTTATAATTATGATGCTGTGCAAATTGGTGCCATTTTTATACCTGGATCGATATTAACAGCGATGTGTATGCCTTTTATTGGGAAACAAGTACAGACTATATCAGATCCAAGAAAACTTATTTTTATTGGATTGGTTCTTGTAGAAGTTTCTCTGTTTATGATGACATTTTTTTCTTCTTATACTGAAAAATGGCAAGTTTTTTACATGTTGTTTGTCAGAGGGGTCTCTCTCGCTTTTTTATTTGTACCAATAAATTCTACTATTTTAAGTCAATTTAGTGGTTATGAATTAGGGCAAGTTTCTGGCTTATTAAATTTATTTAGGCAAATTGGTGGCAGTATGGGAATTGCCTTTATAGATACCATGTTAGCTAGAAAAATAAGTAGCAACTATAATGAATTATTATCACATGTAAATGCTTTAAGTACAAATGCTGGGAGTGAAATAACTGGGAATACTTTAGCATTTTCAACTAAATTTGTGAATCAGATTGGGTTAGGAGATTTAAATACTGCGGCCATTGCTAGTATTTATCAGCGGGTGCAACAACAAGCGTTTATGTTAAGTTTTTTACAGTTGGTTGGTATCATGATGGTTATTTTTTCAGTTTCCTTTGTCCCTTTATTCTTAATTAAATTAAAAAAGAAAGTCGTAGCTGTCACTGACACACATTAAATTGTTAGTTTATGAAATACTTACCCCTGGTCTTTTATCATTACTAGATATCATAGAGTTTAAACTTGTTTGCAATTCTAAATAATTTCTAAGAATATTTTGCTGTATTTGATTTGTTTGGAGTGAGGGACAAGGAATCCGAACGATCAAATTAATTTGTTTTGGAGATGGAATAGCAATTTGTACTCGTGGTTCTATATTTACGGGGCCTAGAACAAAAAAACGTGTTTCACTATGATAAAAATTCTTTGCTTCTGAAAAATAAGCCTTACAAGCATTTTGTGCTGCAATTAATAAATTCTTTTCAGCTATTTCCCATTCAGGGGAGTTTTCTATGGGAACGATAAATGAGTGTAACGTAAATTTTTCATGATGACTTTCTTTGGCGAGTGAATTTGTTAAATAAATACTATTTGGTATAACAATCATTCGTCCTGTATATTGTGAGTGATCTTTTCCAGGACCTATTTCAATAATTTTGGTACTTAAAAATTTAAAGTCGACCACTTCTCCACGAAAAGTTGCAATTTCAATTCTATCACCAACAGAAAAAGGTTTTGCCATCCAATTGTACAAACCGCCAATAAAACACAGAATAAATTCTTTAGTGGCAATAGCAATTGCAGCTGCGATAGCAACAAAAGATAAAGCCATTGTCTTTAGTTCATCAGACCAAATTGTTATGATTGAAAGAAAAATAATTATGATAAATAAATTATTAACTTTGACAATAATACTTCTTTTAGTTTCCACAGGCGATATTTTTAAATTAGTGATTTGTTTAATGACAAGAAAACGAATCGCTAGACTTGTTAAAAAGAAAAGGCATGTGGTCACAATATGCTGTAAATAATAGTCACTTAAGTCGAATGCAAACATTTTTTACCTGAAAAATAAGGAGCTTATTTCTGTTCTTTTGCAGCGTCATTTGAAATTTTAATCATCTTTGGTCGAACTAAAAGATAAACAACCGCACTTACAAAAATAACAATACTGACTATTAAAAAAGTTTCAAATGGGGAATGCAAAGATAATCCCCCTATTTTGGCTGCGATTAAACTTGTTATACCAAAAGTAGCAAGATAAAAAGATTGAAAAAGCGATTTGAATCGGTGAGGAGCCATAATACTTATAGCAGACATCATGACAGGTGAAATAATTGTTTCACTGATAGATAAAAGAATGATAAATAACATTATTTGATAATGTTGAAATGGTCTTACTCCTTCAACAATGTCTTTTGCAATAAATGACAAATAAGTTAAATAAACTATAGCTAAAACTGAAACAAACACAGCAAAATTCATTTGGGTAAAGAAATGCGGATATTTATTTTTTAGCGCAAGTCTTGCTAAAGTATAAGTTATTAAAGGTGTTACAAGAATAATTGTAAAGCTTTCTAGTGACATAAAAAAAGTTGTTGGTATTTCAAAATTAAATATAGTGCGGTTGGTAAACTTTTCAATATATAAACTTAATGTTCCTGAAACAGCAATATTATAAACAGTTGTCCAAATAGCGAAAAAGACAAACGCTAACATTAAACAATACAACGCTTTCTTTTGAATTTTTGTCATTTTTTTGTGAACATTTTTTACTCTTTTAGATTTTTTGGTAAATTCTAGAACTAAATGTTTCCGCCCTAAAATAAAAATAATCATTCCAAATGTCATACCAATACCTGCTGAAGAGAGGGCAACAGGATAACCAAATTCTTTTGTCAATAAACCACTGCTAATGCCTGCAATCATAGCTCCAATATTTATTCCTAAATAATACCAGCTAAAGCCAGACTCTCTGCGATTGTCATTGGTTTTGTAAAGATCTCCCAATAATGAAGGCATACATGGTTTAAAAAAGCCAGTCCCAAGTGCGACACAAAATAAGGCTAAATAAAATATACTTTCATTTTTTGAAAAAAGCATAAAAAAATGCCCTAAAATAATAGTTATACCACCAAAAATAACTGCTTTTCCTTTTCCAATATAATCATCAGCTAAATATGATCCTAAAATAGGTAATGTGTAAGCTGCTAAAGTATATATTCCTACAAGTTCTAATGCTTTTTCATTGCTCCAGCCTAATCCACCCTTATCATGTGATGAGGAAGCATATAGAACTAATAAAAAAGCCAATGTGTAATAACTAAATCGTTCAAAAACTTCAGTGAACGCTAAGACATACATACCTTTCGGTTGATTTATTTTAGGAGTCATATTTATAATTCTTTCTGTCTTTGAGAGTTAATTATTTTTCGAAATCCTATCTTAAACTTTCAAACATAGCTTTACAATAGAATATAGAAGAGTATGTAAATTTAATTGTCTTACGAAAATTTAACTAAGTATTTTATTAATTTGAATTAAAAAGGAATGTTAATTTATCTGAAATATTATTTTATCTGAAATGTTATTTTTTATGAAGTGAGATAATTTTACCAATTTCAAAACAATTTGGAATAATTTTTTTTGTAGTTTCTAAATGTTCTGGAGAGACAATAACACAATAACCCATTCCCATATTCCATATATTATAAGCTTCAATGTCCGATATTTTTCCTAAATCTTTAAAGAATTTGAAAATAGGTGGAGTTGGTATTTTACTTTTATCAATATCATAGACATAGTTTTCAGGTAAAACACGGCTAATATTAGTTAAACCACCGCCCGTAATATGTGCCATAGCTTTAATGGGGACTTCTTTTTTTAAGTTTAAGATTTCTTTAACATATAATTTTGTTGGTTCTGTTAAATACTCACCTAATGTTTTGCCTTCAAAAGGAGTTTCTAGAGAAAGTTTGTGATCTTTTAATAATTTTCTAATAAGAGAGTAACCATTCGCATGAAAACCACTACTTGGTAATCCAATTATAATGTCATCTGCTTTCACTTTTTTACCATCAATGATGTCTGCAATATTCACTTCGCCAACAGCAAATCCTGCTAAATCAAATTTATTTTCATCATAAAAACCAGGCATTTCTGCAGTTTCTCCACCTAGTAAAAGACAACCACATTCCTGACATGCTTTAACAATGCCCTTTATCACGCGGTGAGCAACATCGACATCTAGTTTACCAGTGGCATAGTAATCTAAGAAAAATAATGGTTTTGCACCACAAACTATTAAGTCATTTAAGCTCATTGCAACGAGATCTTGACCTAAGTATTCGTAACGTTCCATTTTAATGCCAAGTTCTAATTTTGTGCCAACCCCATCGGTACAAGCAACTAAAATTCTTTCAGAATCAAGCTGATAAAGCCCAGCAAACCCACCAATTGTTGGGTTGATTTTTTTTATTTTTTCTACAAGAGATTCACCAGCTTGAATATTCACGCCTGCTTTTTCATAAGCTGCATTTGTCATATGTTTCTTTACTCCTAAATAGAACTGAATGAATTGTATCAATTAATATTTTATGTTCGAGAGGGCGTATGCGATCTTTTAGTTCCTCAATGCTTTCATACGGAAATATAGGAAATGAAAAATAATTTAAGATATCTCCTGAGTCTAATTCTGGAATAACTTTATGGACACTAAGACCCCAAAACGGAAATTTGTGTATTAATGCAAATTCATAAGCGTGTGCTCCTTTATATAATTCTAATGGAGCAGGATGCAAATTTATTATTAAAGGTGGTATTGTAAACTTATTTTGTATTTCAAGAAAAAAAGTAGAAGTCAAGACGCGCATATACCCAGCAAGCACTATTATTTTTAGATTTGGGAATTGTGTTATTTGCTCAACTAATTTTATTTCATGTAAGGATCGAGACGGATAGTTTTTATGCGGGATTAATACTGATTTAACATTTAATAATTTAGCTTTTTCTATAACTTTAGCTCTTTCATTATTGCAAATTAAGCCGCAAATATGTTCTGGGAAAGCCTTTGCAATGGCTTCAAAATTTGTTCCGCTTCCGCTCGCTAGTACTAATATCATTTTTTTCCACTATACTTAATTGTTAATAGAAATTACTCAAACTCAAGGCCAATGTCCTTACGATAATGGGGATCCGTGAAAGAGCCATCTCTGTTTTTAAATCTTATAGTATTCATTTGTGAATAGACATTTTGTCTTGCCATTGAAAAATTTCTTGCTGCACTTAAAATGCCAAAGGCTCTGCCACCTTTAGTCGTATTGTCAGGTTCTATTGCTGTTGGAATAAATTCACAACTGTTTGGAAAATGGGGAGGAATAATTATTTCGCGCTTTGGGATATTATTTTCAGGATATTCTGGTGCAGCACCCACAACAAAAACTCGTTTTAATGAATCCGATAGGAATGGTGTTGTATTTTTTTCTGGGAATAAAAAAGATTGTTTTTTTGCTGTTCTAAACAATTCAATGTAAAATTCTCTTTGTAGTCCAGGTAAAATGACTTGTGTTTCGGGATCCCCTAGGCGGCAATTAAATTCAAGTAACCAAGCATTTTGCTCTTTATCTAACATAAATCCAGCAAATAAAAAGCCATAATAAGGTGTTTTTCTATTATTTAATTCATGTAAAATATTCGTAAAAGTTTCTTTAACTTGTACAAGTACTTTTTCAGGTAGCTCGACAGGAGCAACAGTTCCCATCCCTCCAGTATTTGGACCAGTTTGGCCATTATTGCGTCGTTTGTAGTCTCTAGCAATTGGTAATAATCTGAACTGTTCTTTATTGCATAAAGCAATGACAGATATTTCTTCGCCAATAAGTGTTTCTTCTATAAGGAAACAAGGTTCACCTGAATTTTTGCTAAAAGTTGGAGCTTTTATTGAATTCGACATCATTTCCCATTCAGATAAATTATGTTCAATGGCATCTAATGCGTTTTTAACATCTTGAATATTAAATAGGACAAAGACTCCTTTGCCTGCGGCTAAGCTATCATACTTTAAGACACAAGGTAACGTTAATTGGGCTTGTTTAGGATTTTCTAAGAAATTTAGCAGCAAAATTTTTAAATTTTTCCAGGTTATCACTTTTGCTTTTGCGGTTTTTATTTTTGCCGCTTCAACTATATCTTTACAAATAATTTTACTAGCTTCTAATGCAGCACAAGGTAATGACGGCGCTAAAACAGGTATATTATATTTTTCACAGGCAGGTGCAATCCCATTTGCTATCGGCATTTCGGGACCAGCTATAACTAAATCTATTTTGTTATTTGCTGCAAATGTAGCAATTTCTTCAATATTGGTAGTTGGGCAATCTGCATATTTAGCAGATTGCCACATTCTTTTCCCTGCGGCACAGTACACCTTGTTAACTTCTGGTAATTTTGTAAAAGCTGAGTAAATAGAGTAGTCTCTTCCACCATTACCAATAACTAAAATATTACTTGGCATTATTGCAGCACTTATAATTTCTTTAAAAGTGTCAGGAAAAATAGGCCATGATACTTTATTGTCATTTGTAATTTGTTGCGGAGTGACTTCTGTACCAATAAAAATTTGATAAAGTTCATTATAGCGGTTTGTAATACTTGTTGTTAATTTGTGAATTATTTTTTCGTCTTTAAAACAAGGATGATTTGCGGGATTGTCTTTTAAATTTTCTGGATTACCAAATATATTAATGAGCTCTTCACGTAAAAATTCTTTTGATAATTGTTTAGGGTTTGCTAAATTTGAGTTATCAGCTAACCAATATCTAGAGGAATCAGGGGTGTGAACTTCATCTACTAAAATAATTTTATCTTGATATTCTCCCATTTCATATTTTGTATCGACTAAAATGAGGTTTTTTGCTAAAGCTTCTGAAGTACCAAATTTAAACAACTCTATTGCTTTTTCAGCAATATATTTCCACTTTTCGGCACCAATAATAGAAATGGCTGTAGCGGCTGAAATTGGTAAATCGTGGCCTGTTTCCGCTTTTGTTGTTGGAGTTATAATTGGTTCAGCTAACTTTTGGTTTTTTGTCATTCCCTTTGGCAGAATGATACCATACTTTTGAAAAACTTCATTAGCACCTTTACTTTCATAAAGACGCCACAAGCTTCCAGTTAAATATCCTCTAACTACTACTTCTATGGGAAATACATTTGCTTCTTTAACTAAAATATGGGTTGTATCGAGGCAACCTATAAAATGATTTTCAATAATATGATTAGTTTTTTTAAAATACCAAGTTGAAATAGCTTGTAATATTTCAGACTTTTTGCTGACTTCAAAAGGAAAAATGAAATCAAATGCAGAAATTCTGTTACTTGTTTGTAAAATTCTTAAACCATTTGTTAAAGTAACGCTATTACGAACTTTACCTATATGTATATTTTGAATAGAGGTCATGGAAAAATATCCTTAAAAATATTTATTAATGCTGATTATATTTTCATACATTTTATCAATATCTATATTCCCGCCAGAAAAAATAGCGCGACTAAAAGGAAAGGTGACTTCATTTGGAAGTGATTTACATTTTTCTATAACATTCCAATCCGCATTTTGAGCACCAAGACCTGGGCATAATGCACTTAACTTGCTATTTTTAAACTCTGGTGAAAATAAAATTTCTTCCCTATTAGCCCCTATAACTACACCTGTTAAATTAGCAAATGAGTCATCTTTATAAAAAATTGTTTCTCTAATTTTTACACAAGAGTTTAAAATTTTTCTCCAATTATCTTGTATGTATGAAAGATCAGACTGACTATTTTCGCTGGTAGCGCATAAAATATAAACTCGACCTTTTTTTCCTGCATGAGTAGCACAGCTTTCAATTGCTAACTCGATAGATTTTTCACCTAAAAATGGACTAATTGTAATGCCATGAACACCTAAAGAAACAAAAGCAAAGTCTAAATATGCTTTTAAAGTTGTTGAAATATCATTGAATTTTGCGTCAAGAATAATAGTATATTCTTTTTGAAAACGAGCAACAAGTTCTTCTAGTAACAATAACCCCTTACTTCCATGCATTAAAAAAAATGCTAATTGTGGTTTCATTATATAATGGTTAAGTTTTCCTAAACTAAAATTTAATATTTCCATATGTCTATATACAGCTTCGCGAAATAATTCAAAGTCATTTGTAATGGGGTTGGGATCGATTCCTAAACAAATTCTAATATTTTTTTGGTTCATTTAATTCCTCTCTGAAATTATTTGCATACAAATTACATAATTCATAACTATCTGCATGACATATAAAATGTCCCATTTTTCTATTTAATTTAGCTTCCTCTTTACCATATAGCGTTATAGCTGTTATATGAGCATGATTTTTCCAGATATCTAAATTTAAAATTTTTTGTTGTCCTTGATTTATCCAAATATTACCAAGTAAATTTTCCATGCAAAAAAAACCTGGAAGAATTTTTGGACTGTGTAATGGTAAATTGAGCAAAACACGGGCAAGAAGATCATATTGACTGATATTGCAGGCATTACGAGAAATATGACCAGAATTATGCGGACGAGGGGCAAATTCATTGACATAGATATAAAAGCCATCAATAAACTCAGTATGTAAGTTATTACAACTTTTTTTAGTGGTTATAAAAAATTCGGTAGTCAGTAATCCTACTACATTAAGTTTTTCTGAAGCTTTAATAGCAATTTCTTTTATTTTATTTTGTACACTTTCTGGTAAACGAGATGGAATATGAGTTTGATATAAAATTTGATTTTTATGAATATTGTCAAAAATTGGTAGACAAACAGTATTATTATTTAAATTACGAGCAACAATGCAACTAGCTTCATGGATAATATCTATCTTTTCTTCAATAATAAGTGGTATAAAATTGACATTAGAAAATTTATTTAAAATTATTTCTAATTCTTTTTTATTATGAATGAGCCATTGCCCCTTACCATCATAGCCACCTACTGCGGTTTTTATAAGAAATGGAAAAGAAAATAGTTGAACATTGTTCATTAAATCTTCTAAACAAAGACATGCTTTAAAGAAACAAACAGGAAATTCCTTTTGTATTAAGAAATTTTTTTCTTGTATTCTATTTTGTGTAATTGCTAAGATGTCTTCAGATGGATAAAGGGGAATTTGGGTTTTAGTTATGAGCGAAGTGAGTAAATTTACAGCTACATTTTCAAATTCATAAGTCACAACATCACATTGGCTAAAAAACTTTTCCAAAAGTTTGAAGTCATTCCATTCACCACAAAAATGTTTTGCCGATCGGTGAAAGGAAGGAGATATGGGGTCTGGATCATAAAAAATGACTTTGGCACCATAATTGTACAAGGCTTCGGCAAGCATACCGCCTAATTGCCCACCACCCAGAATCCCAACTGTCTTCATAATTCTTTTTTTCCTTGTTTTTTCCTTATTTTATTTAACTTGTTTTGTACAATTTCGTTACCTTCTAATGCCGTTTGCCCTATTTGTTTTCTTCTTAACAGAAGTTTTTGTGCAAGGTCAGAATGATTTAAGGCTAATATTTGTGCAGCAAATAATCCTGCGTTGGTGGCTCCAGCATTTCCTATGGCAAAGGTTGCAGTTGGAATCCCAGCTGGCATTTGCACAATAGATAAAAGGCTATCTAAACCATTTAAAGTTTTAGATTGAACAGGAACGGCTAAAACGGGAATTGATGTTAAGGCACTGACCATTCCTGGTAAATGTGCCGCACCACCAGCGCCCGCAATGATCACCTTAATACCATTATCTTTAGCGGTTTCAGCAAATTGAAACATCAGTTGGGGTGTTCTATGCGCACTGATAACTTGTATGTCATAAGGAATTTCTAATTCAATACAAATGTCTTCAGCATATTTTAAAGTTTCATAGTCAGACTGACTTCCCATTATAATAGAAATAACAGGTTGTTTACGCATTTTTTCCTCCGTATTGCTCAATACAACCTTTTTTTTGCGCCATTTGATCTTGGTATGATCCAGTAAAACATGCAGTACACCAACCACCATTTATTTTTTTAGCATCGCGATGCTGTTGCTGGGTTTGAAAACTTTGCATGACTGAAAGCAATTGATTTTCAGAAAGAAATGATAAGGTATCAGATTTTAAATAATCGTTCATTTCGTTTGCAGTCATAACTTGGGCTAGTAAATCTTTTCTTTTGGGCGTGTCAATCCCATAAAAACAGGGATATTTTACTGGTGGCGAAGCAATTCTCATATGAACTTCTTTGGCGCCAGCCTCTCTTAATAGTTCAATTATTTTTTGGGAAGTCGTTCCTCTTACTATACTGTCATCGATGACAATAATTTTTTTTCCTTTGATCGTTTCTCTAACAGGATTTAATTTTAAGCGGACTTTAAAATTTCGAACATTCTGAGTGGGTTCTATAAAAGTACGTCCCACATAATGATTACGAATAAAGCCAATTTTATACGGAATTCCAGAAGCATTTGCATATCCCATTGCCATGGGCACGCCACTATCGGGAACAGCAATGACCATATCAGCCTTAACAGGATGATTTTTAGCTAACTCTTCTCCCATAGCAAACCGTGTATCGTTAGCCAGAATATTCCAAACAAGGCTGTCAGGACGTGAAAAATAGACGTGTTCAAATATACATTTTGCATGTTGTAACTTTTTGCTTTGGGTGGCAGTTAAATTAAAAATCACGCTTTCCATTTTACCTGAAGCAAGTTCAATACTCAGAATTTCACCTGGTGCAATGTCACGAACAAATTCGGCACCAACCAAGTCCATAGCGCAGGTCTCACTGGCGAGAACCCAACTAGGAACAGAATTGTTATTTTTAATTCTGCCGAGAGACAAAGGTCTGTAACCACAAGCATCGACCACAGCATAAAGGTGGGTTGGGGTTAGTAGTAGTAAAGAAAAGGCGCCAAAAAGTTCTTCAAAAGCATGCATAAGTTTTGCAATAAATTCTTTTTTATTGCTACGAGCCATCAAGTGTAAAATAATTTCAGTATCGGAAGTAGCTTGTAAAATGGCTCCAGCCGTCTCTAAATTCTGACGAATTTGTTCAGCATTGACAATATTGCCGTTATGAGAAATAGAAACAGGAATGCCACCAATTCTAGCAGTTAACGGTTGGACATTGGCTTCAGAATTGCCACCTGCTGTACTGTATCTAACATGACCAATGGCATGATTTCCTTTTAATTTGGTTAGATCATGTTCTTTAAATACATCAATGACTAAACCTGAATTTTTATGATTGATAATTTCTGATCCTGTAGAGGAAGAAATACCAGCACTTTCTTGGCCTCTATGCTGTAACGCAAAAAGACCTAGATAAGCTATTTTTGAAGCGTTATCGATATTTGTTACTCCAAAAACACCACACATTATTTTGTTTCCTTTTCAGCACATGAAAGTGT
>CAYSZE010000246.1:0-3256 GCA_964435255.1 uncultured Oligoflexia bacterium | reverse complement strand
GATAATGACCAACGTTACCTCAATAACGAACCAGCGGCATATGCGCAATACGCGAAAAATGCTCGATCAAAGCTTGGAACGTTTAGCGTCTGGTTATCGAATCAACAAAGCAGCTGATGATGCTGCAGGATTAGCCATCAGTGAAAAACTACGTTCAAAAATCCGTGGATTACAGCAAGCGCAGCGCAACGCAAACGATGGTATTAGCCTTATTCAAACCGCAGAAGGCGGGATGAATGAAATTCATAATATATTGATACGCATGCGAGAACTTGGAGTACAAGCTGCTTCTGACACTATTGGCCCCAAAGAAAGAGTTTATCTAGATATTGAATACCAAGCATTAAAAGATGAAATTGACAGAATAGCCTATGCTACTGAATTTAACGGTACTCAACTCCTCGATGGTACTGGTGGTATTCTAGAAATTCAAATTAATACTGGTGGTGATAATATTTTAGGCGTGGATCGATTAGAATACAATTCCTTTAAAGCCGACGTAAAGACAAACCGTTTAGGAGTTTCTGAACTCGCTCTCGATACCAAGGGAGGCGCACAACATTCCTTAACTGCAATTGAAAATGCAATTGACTATGTCAGTGCCATCCGTGCCGATTTAGGAGCCTTACAAAACAGATTAGGTTCGACAATAAACAATATTGGCACTACAGTTGAAAATTTAAGCGCCGCAAATAGCCGTATCAAAGATGTTGACATTGCCGAGGAAAGCTCAGAATTAACTCGCAATCAAATTCTGTTACAATCAGGAACAAGTGTTCTTCAACAAGCAAACACAACTTCAAAAATGGCCTTACAACTATTAGAAGGAAGATAAAATAACTTATGACAGACAATCTTAAAATAACACACGAAAATTTTGTCTCCATTGTCAAAGATTTAATGACAATTACGGATACTATTTTAAAAAATGTTGTTTCAAAAACCGAACAAGCAGCACTTGAAATTGGGAATAAAATGCAATCTGTTTCTTCTTTATCATCTGATCAAGCAAAAACAGTTAAAGGTTTAATTACCAGCATGTATCAAGATGGAACAGAAGAACATTCTGAAGTCGAAAAGATGGCTTCTGAAGCGAATAGTATGGCAAATGAAATTTTTGAAAGCGCAGCTGCTGGTGATATTGACAAAGCGAAATCAATTGGTAACAGCGATAGATATAAAGAACTTGGCAGTAAAACAACAAATTTGTCTAAACAATTAGAAAAACTTTCTGAGTCAGACAAAGAATTAGCTAATATGATTGCACCTGTCATTATGGCTTTGCAATTTCAAGATAGTGTCAGACAAAGTTTAGAAAATATAATTAAATGCTTCCAAGAATTTAGCACACGCTCCCAAGGCATTACCCAACAAAAATTAGCAGAAGATCAAGCTAAAGATTTTTGGACTACGATGGAAGGTAAATTTACAACAACTGATGAAAGAAATATAGTTAGAAAAACTGTTTATGGAGAAAAAGCCGAACTCATTGTTGATACTCCTAAAAATGATCCCTTTCTTTTTTAATAAACATCCATAATCTATCTGGATCGTTTTTTTGATTAATATCAACAAAAGTATTTAAATAATGACAAGTGCTTTTTTTGCTAAAATTGGAAATTAATTATACAGTTATATTAAGGGAATGTTTTCTTCCTTTTCTTTGTTTCTTTAAATTTGGAGTAAGACCAAATGGTTATCGCATTAGAGTTTATTGTTATTCTTGGGTGTCTATTACTGGGCACGAGATATGGTGGGTTAGGTCTCGGCGTTATCAGTGGGATTGGTTTATTAATTTTAACTTTTGTTTTTGGATTAAAACCAGGAACGCCACCAGTTGGCGTTATTTTAACTATTATGTCAGTTATTTCTTGTGCCTCTGTTCTTCAAAGTGCAAAAGGTTTACAAGTCATGATGCGTTTTGCGGAAAAATTGCCGCGGAAAAAACCAAATTACATTACAGTCCTTGCTCCTTTAACAACTTGGACATTAACTGTTCTTTGTGGAACAGGGCACGTTGTTTACACAATGTTTCCTATTATTTACGATATTGCTTTAAAGAAAAATATCCGTCCTGAAAGACCAATGGCAGTAGCATCAGTTGCTTCACAATTAGGAATATGTGCTTCCCCTATGTCTGTTGCAGTTGTTTCGTTAGTGTCTATTCTAGGCGCGTCGAACGGTATTGGTAAATACATTAGCATGATTGATATTTTAAAAGTTGCTATTCCTGCGTCATTTGTGGGTGTGCTAATTGCTGGGCTTTGGAGCATTCGCCGCGGTAAAGATTTAAAAGACGATCCTGAATTCCAAGAAAAATTAAAAGATCCAGAACAAAGACAATATATTTATGGAGATAGTGAAAGTACTTTACTAAATGAAAAATTGCCAAAACAAGCATACTTAGCTACAATTATTTTCCTCCTAACAACTGCTGTCGTTGTTTTCTTTGGTGCCTTTGAAAATTTACGCCCACAAATAACCGATCACGGTAAAACTGTAGCTCTTTCAATGAATTTACTCATTCAAATGTTAATGCTCGTTGCTGGTGCCCTTATTTTAATGTTTTGTAAAGTTGTCCCCCGTGATGTTCCCAATGGAGCTATTTTTAAAGCAGGTATGACAGCAATTATCAGTGTGTTTGGTGTCGCATGGATGGCTGATACTTTTTTTGAATCCCACTTTGAACTTCTAAAAAACTTTTTACAAGGAGTGGTCGCAACCAAGCCTTGGACTTACGCTATAGCTCTCTTTCTCGTTTCAAAATTAGT
Organism: uncultured Oligoflexia bacterium; assembly: GCA_964435255.1. Taxonomy (GTDB): domain Bacteria; phylum Bdellovibrionota_B; class Oligoflexia; order Silvanigrellales; family Silvanigrellaceae; genus Silvanigrella. The sequence continues at coordinate 485 of CAYSZE010000246.1, read as the reverse complement.
AAACAGCCAAGCAGCCGCTTTAGCATCTATTGCACCAATGGGGTTAAGTTTAGGTGTTGATCCTAAAATTATTGTGGCTTTCTTACCTGCAGCTTACGGTTATTTTATTTTACCAACCTACCCTAGCGATCTCGCTTGTATCGGTTTTGACCGTTCAGGAACAACTCGGATAGGAAAATTTATTATCAACCATAGTTTTATTATTCCAGGTCTCATTGGAGTTGGTACAAGTTGTTTTTTAGGTTATTTCTTAGCCCAACTTGCATTTAAATAACTCAATTTGGTACTTCTTATTACCCTATATACTTTAAATATTTTTCAATTTTTTTAAAAATAGAATAGGGTCGTGACGTCCTCCTCTCACTGAAGTGAGAGGCTTCCCGTAGGAGCGCAACGTCCTGCGCCGAAATAGAAAATATTGCGAGCAGCGTTGATATCTCTATCATGAATTGCTTCGCATTCTGAGCATTTCCAATTTCTTACGC
>CAYSZE010000245.1:0-6103 GCA_964435255.1 uncultured Oligoflexia bacterium | reverse complement strand
ATTAGAAAAACTATAATCATGACTCCGCATTTGCATTAAGCTTTTCTTTAATTCTTCATCAAAGAATTCTTCCTCAGAGCGAACACCAAGTATCCATTTTACATTAAGAGAGTTCTTTTTAAATAGTTTAATTAAAATAGGTAAAGAAGAATGGTCAGAGCGATAAATATCATCTATTATAAGAAAAGAAATTTCGGAAGAAGTTATTATTTTTTCAAATATTTTCTCAATATTACTATATAACCATTCATGTGTAATTTGGATGAGTGAATTCAAATTCGATTTTTTTGTGATATTTTTATTCTCTGAATACTTTTTTAATGAAGGTAAAACATAAAATAAAGTTTCTACTTGGTTTCCTAAATTAAAAAAAATAGATTTCATTTCTTGCAGAAATTTTGGGTTTAAATAAATTGTGTAGTTAAGTAGACTTTCGCATAAACCATCTAATGTTGAAAACGGTACTTTCATTGAGCTAAATTTTACTGGGTAAAAAAAACAATACTTATTTATTATGTTTAAACCTAAACATAAATTACGCATTAATAGATGTTTATTAGCTGGAGGAGTTTTAGCATCAATCCAAATTCTATTTTTGTCTTTATTTCCTTTAATAAATAAAAATTCGGAAATTTGTTCTGGAATATCAAAATTTTTGTTGAGAATAAATTGACTATGCTTTTCATTAGCTTCAAATGGATAAGATGAATAAATATTATTTATATTTTGAGTATCAATATTGTCTGTTAACTTATTTGAAACCATCATAAATTCAAAAGCAAGTTCCCGCGCGTTTGAAATTCTTTTTTCTGGCAATGGTTCCAAAGCTTTTAGCAAAATTGTTCTTAGACGTTTTAAAGTTTCAAATATGGGATGACGAGTTGACCATTTAAACCACTCATTACCTAAAATAAATGTATTTGGCTCTGGTAATAAAAATACAGACCAGATCTGTTCAAGAACACTAAGTCCTTCATTTTTAATAAGACCTAAATCCCAAGCCATAATTGCTGCTAAACTAAAAATATCTGAGCTTTCCCTATAAGAACCTTCTATAAATCCTCTAGCTTCAGGGGCAAGCCAATAGTTCTTTTCAACAATTTTTTTTGAAATGGAAACTCTTTCTTCATTATTAAGTTGATCGGAATTATTTGGAATAAAGTGTGAATAACCACCATCGAGAAGAATTATGTGTGGAACTTCTTCTTTTCTTTCAAAGAACTCTGATTCATATGTCTGTTTTATATCTACTGTAGCACGATCTCTAATAAGTATATTTTGTGGTTTTAAATTTCCATGAATAATTCCTTTTGCATGATAGAAAGATAAATATTCAAATACTCTTACCCAAAATCGAATTCTGTTTCTTAAACGTATAAAGTCATTTACTTTTTGAGGAATATCTTTTTTATTTGCATCAAATAACGTAATGCCTTCCACCCAACGAGTCAGTACTTCAAATTCATTTGTCTTTAAAAATAATTCTAAATTTTCGCCATATTCAAAAGGCAATGCTTTTTGTAAAAGATCAAAGCTTTCTTGTAATTTTAATTTACAAAAGCGCGATTTGTTTAAACCTTCAACTTTTATTGTTTTTCTTCTTAATTCATCGGCTCTTTGCATACGTGCAATAATAGGGCTGCTTTTAATTTTGTGACTAGCAACCTTATCAACGCTCGCATCTTCTCTTTGCGATATTTGTGCTATGAGCCTATCGTTGTCCATATTACCCCGTTCAACTGATTGCTCTGACCCAATTAGTTATCGGTGTAAACTTTTTGTTCCATAGGATTGTTATGAATAATTAAAAAATATTATAATTACTTGTATAATCCAAAGTCATTCGTTGCTTGAATTTTAATAGGGAGGAAGATTCATGGCAGAATCAATTCAAAATTTAGAATACGCAGATTATGCTTCATGGATCGAATTGAGCCGTTCGGCAGTAGCGAAAAATATTAATACATACCGAATGTTAATAGATTCCCACATTCAATTAGGGGCGGTCATTAAAGGCAATGCTTATGGGCATGGTTTTTTGGAAATTCTTGATTGTGTTCATAGCTATGTTGATATCCTTTTTGTCATTTCACCCATAGACGCTTTTAAAATAAGAAAACATGAAAAAGACAATGAATTGCTACAAAAGCGGGTGATTGTTCTGGGTGCTGTGTCCCCTGAAGAAAGCGTTATATGTGCTAGAAAAGTCGTAGAAGTTGCTGTGCCTGGCGCGTATTGGGAAAAGTATATTCCTGTTTTAAGGCAGTCAGAAAGAGAAAAAGGTCATAGTTATAGGCCACTTAAAGTGCATCTGCATATCGACACGGGGCTTTCCAGGGAAGGTTTCATGTTAGAGGAATTATCGACTAAACTTGATTTTTTAAAGGAAAATAAGGATTTAATTCATGTACAAGGAGTGATGTCGCATTTTGCTAATACGGAAGATGTAACAGAACAAACATATGCACATGAACAACTTACTAAGCTCAATACAGCATTTGCCATGGTCACAAAAGAACTCGATTTAGGTTATAAATTAGAAAAACATATAGCCCAAAGTGCTTCAACCATGCTCATTCCCGCTTCACACCACGATATTGTGCGAATAGGCATTTCTCTTTACGGGTTGTGGCCTTCTAAAGAAACTAAACTTTCAGCTAAAGTAGTTAAAAGTGAATTGCCTAATTTAAAACCAGTTTTAACTTGGAAATGTAAAAGTCAAAGTGTTAAGAAAATTACTGCTGGGACTTATATAGGCTATGGTTGTTCTTGTCGGGCTGATAGAGATCTCGTAGTTGCTTTATTTCCAGTGGGTTATTTTGATGGTTACCCACGACTTCTTTCAAACAAAGGATATGTACTAGTGAATGAGGTAAGATGTAAAATTCTGGGAAGAGTGATGATGAATCATATTATTGTTGACGTGACTGAAGCTAAAGTAGAAAACAATGACGAAGTTGTTGCGACACTCTTAGGGAAAGATGGCAATGAAACTGTTTCCGCCGATCAAATTGCGGATTGGGCTCAAACCATAAATTATGAAGTAGTGACGCGAATTGGTCCTCATTTAAAAAGAATGGTTGTTGATTAGTGAAGAAAGAATTTTTTAACTACGAATTACCCGAAGATCTTATCGCCCAGGTTCCTTTACCGCATCGAAGTGCAAGCAGGCTTTTAGTTTGTAATGCTAATAATAACTCAATTACAGATAAAAATTTTAGTGAAATTAATGACACTTTAAAACACTTATTTTCTTTAAAAAAATCTAATAAAAAACTATTACTTATTGCCAATGATTCAAAAGTTTACCCTGCAAGGGTCAGGGTGCGAAGAGCAACTGGTGGGCGTGGAGAAGTTTTTTTTCTTGAGCGTGGGCAAAAGGACAATTATAGCTGTTTATTAAGGCCTAAAAGTAAACTTAAGTTAGGTGAAGTTTTGTACTCTGACGATGGAAAAAATGAAGCGTTATTTAAGGTAACAAGCTTAGAGCCTCCTTTTGTTTCTTTGCTCCCACCGTTAGCATTAGATGCAATTCTTGAAAAGTATGGCGAAATGCCGCTACCTCCTTATATACAAAGAGATCCGCATAAAATAAAGAATTTATCACAAGTAGATAAAGAACGGTATCAAACTGTTTATGCTAATTATAAGGAACAAGGAAGCAATGCTGCACCAACAGCAGGTTTACATTTTACTGAAAATATTATTGCTCAATGTGAAAAAGATAATATAGAGTTTACTTCAACTACATTACATGTTGGCTTAGGAACTTTCTTGCCCGTTCAAGCTGAAAAAGTAGATGCACATGAAATGCATCATGAAATGTATTTAATATCTAGTGAACTACTGAATAAAATTATAGTCTACTTGGAAAATGATTGGCCTATTGTATTTATAGGAACAACAGCTTTAAGATCTGTTGAAAGTTTTTTTCGTATGATATTTTCGAATTTAAATTATGCTGAATTTAAATTGTTATTGAATGAAAAAAAATTAAGAAATTATTTAATGCCTTTTGCTGATAAATGGTATAGTACTAATCTGTTTATTTATCCAAAAAATAAAACGGAAAAAATAAAACCTTTTGTAGGTCATGGAATTATTACAAATTTTCATCAACCTTGTAGTACTTTAGTTATGCTTATTTCTGCTTTAATGGGTTATGAATTTTGGCGAGAATTTTATAAGCATGCAATTGCACAGCAATATCGTTTTTTAAGTTATGGTGATTCCAGTCTTTTAATATTTGGAGCTAATGATTAAACATGTTTGCACAACGAAATTTAATAGAATTTTCTTTATTGAAATCAATGCCGCTGCCTGAAGAGTTTAAATTAGGAAAATTTGATACAAATGATTTAAAAGCACAAGATTTATATACTGAATTTAAACACGTTCAGCAGCAAGGTGTCGCACAAGAAAATGATATATCGTTATTGAATCATGTTGGGCCACGTCTTACTAAATTAAAATTTGGGCAAATTGAATTGGAAACGCCTATTTTTATGCCTGTAGGAACAGTGGGAAGTGTGAAGTCGCTTTCTCCTGAAGATGTTTACTCAATTGGTTATAGGCTTATTTTAGGAAACACTTATCACTTAAACTTACGTCCTGGTATGGAGCTTATGCGTGAATTTAATGGATTGCATGAATTCATGCGATGGCCAGGTGCTATTTTAACAGATAGTGGCGGTTTCCAAGTCATGAGCTTGGCAAAAATCCGCAAACTTACGGAAGAAGGAGCAACTTTCGCCAATCATATTAATGGCGCAAAAATGACTTTAACTCCTGAGAATGTAGTTAAAATTCAGGAGGATATTGACTCAGATATTCAAATGGTTTTAGACGAATGCACGTCTTATCCTGCGACTCATGCTGAGGCTTTGTCTAGTATGGAAAGATCAATGCGTTGGGCGAAACGGGCAAGATTGGCACGAAGTAAAATAAACCGCGCACAATTTGGAATTGTTCAAGGTGGCATGTATGCAGACCTTAGAGTGAAAAGTATTAAACAATTAGTAGAAAATGATTTTGAAGGTTATGCCATTGGAGGGCTTTCGGTAGGAGAGTCAAAAAGAGAAATGCGGCGTTTATTATCTGCAACTATCCCTTGGATGCCACAGCAAAAACCACGTTATTTAATGGGAGTAGGTGCGCCAGATGATCTCATCGACGCTATTTTACTTGGTATAGATATGTTTGACTGTGTGATGCCTACTAGAAATGCGAGAAATGGGAGTGTGTTTGTTCGATCAGCTTCTTCTGCTTCTGGTAAAATACAAATAAAAAATTCAATTCATAAGACAAGTAAAGAACCGCTGGACTCACAATGTAGTTGTTACACTTGTAAAAACTACACTCGTGCTTATTTGCGTCATCTTTTTGTTGCTGAAGAATTACTCGTATTTAGGTTGTTGTCGATACATAACTTGCAGTTCTTATACGATTTGACTTCAGAAATGAGAGAAGCAATAAGAATGGGAACCCTATTTTCCTCTTTAACAGAGATCAGAAGGAATTACGCGCCTGGGAGTGTTTAATCCATGAAGAGAGCCCGTGAAAAAAATTATGCTTTCGAAAATACGGAAAAAGCAATTCCAGTAATAGTAGGCTCTCATGAAACTCAAGGATTTTTAAACGATATTATAAGAAATTCTAAAGAAAAAAATAATAACAATAATACAATGAAAAAATGGTGGTTTTGGCTAGGTTTTTTAGGTGGTGTTTTTATTGCTAGTCTAGGAATTTTTTTTACTTTTACCACAGTTTATTTTATTCAAAATTCAATCTTAGAAAAACCAAACTTTATTTATCAAAAAGTAATTTGCGAAAAACGATAATTACATATAATATTGCGGTGTTTTGTTAACACTTTTTTTTGAGGTTTATTATGTTTTCAACTACAAAGGCATTTAATACAAGTTTAATTGCAATTTCTTCCCTATTTACAATTTTTTTATCTTCATGTTCATCATCATCTAAATATGTAAACCAAGAAATAATTGCAAATTCTAATAAAACTTTAGAAACTCCTGAATGGGTGTTAAATACAGCAGTAATGCATGAAGAAGGCTCTAATGTTGTCTTTGTTCATAAAGTTACC
>CAYSZE010000244.1:0-3211 GCA_964435255.1 uncultured Oligoflexia bacterium | reverse complement strand
GAAAATCTTTGGGTCTCAATTATATTTTATGTAGTTATTCCTGTACTTATATTAAATAAACTCAATAATACCTTAGATCCTTTAAAAACATTGCTTTTAGCTTTAATCTTTCCATTAGGTTATGGCGTTTATGATTTTATGAAAAGAAAACAAGCTAGCCCGATCGCTGTATTAGGGATTGTTAGTATTTTGATCAAAGGTCTTTTTGCATTTTATAAGCTCGATGGATTTTGGTTTGCTGTGCAAGAAGCTGCTATTCCAACATTTTTAGGAATCTTTACAATAGCATCTGCATGGCTTGGAAAACCTTTTGTAAATTACTTAATTTATAATGAAAATATTTTTAAAACAGATCTTCTTGAGCAAAAATTGACGGAAAATAATGCGCAAAAAGAATTTAAAGCTCTTATTTGGCAAATCACTATGGTTTTTGGTGGTGCTTTCTTTTTAGGGGGTATTTTAAACTATATTTTGGCTATCAATATAATAGTCAGTCCTGCGCAAACAGAAGCTTTTAATAAAGAATTGGCAGAAATGACATGGAAAGGCCATTTTGTTGTGGCAATTCCGAAATTGGTCATATCAATGTTAGGTATTTGGTGGTTTGTCCATCGTTTAAAGAAATTGACTGGACTTAAAGCTGGAGAAATATTAAAAGCAGAATAAAAAATATACTTAAATTTTACTTTATTTTTTATTCCTGAGAGATAAATTCTTTATGTAGACCTTTTACGGCTTCTTGTATTTTTTCTCTTAATATCAAACAGCCCACTTTAATTTCAGATGTGGTGACTAAAAGAATTTCTATTTGCATTTTTTCCAGCGTTTGAAACATTCTAGCCGCAACTCCTGCATGTGTGCGCATTCCTACACCGACAATAGATATCTTTCCAACGTCTTCTCTTAATTGTAATTTAATATTAGGAAATTCATTTTTTAGCGTATCCATGGCAAGTTTTGTGTCAGTCATTGAAATAGTAAAACTAATTTTCGGACCAGTTGCTAGTTCAGCTTGATTTATAATATCAACATTTATTCCTTTGTCTGCTAATAAGCCAAAAACTTTAGCCAAATTAAATTGCGGAGTGTCTTCACAACTAGCTTGGATCCATGCTTCATTTTGTGAGGCAGCAATTCCAGATACAATTTCCCCTTCAATAGGTGAATCTATTGTGCTCATTTCAGTTCCTTCATCATTGGAAAAGGTATTTCTTACTACCAAACGTATTCCCCATTTTGCAGCGAGTTGTACGCTTCGAATATGTAAAACTTTGCTACCTTGACTAGCCATTTCGAGCATTTCTTCATAATTTATTTTGCGAATAATTCTTGCTTCTTTGCATATGCGTGGGTCAGTAGTAAAAACCCCATCTACATCAGTATAAATAATGCATTCTTTTGCTCCTATCCCAGCTGCGATGGCTACGGCAGAGGTATCAGATCCACCACGGCCCAAAGAAGTGAGTTGCCCATCTTCAGTAACTCCCTGAAAACCAGCTATAACAGGTAAAAAGCCGTTTTCTAAAGCTGACTTTATTGCATCTCCTTTAACTTTAAGAATATTTGCTCTTGAAAATTGCGAATCAGTTAATATTCCAGCTGTGGGGGCGAGCATAGGTGCGGGTTCTATGCCGCGCTTGCGTAATGCTAAACTTAATAAGGAAACGGATACCTGTTCGCCACTGGCCACAAGCATATCATATTCAGGCACATCAGTACGTTCTGATATTTCATGTGCAAGTGCAACCAATCTATTTGTTTCTCCTGACATGGCAGAGACAACGACTGCGGAAGGTTTTAATTTTAAACAAAGTTCAGCAACATGTTCAATGCGTTGAATAGATCCCATACTGGTTCCACCAAATTTAAATACTGGACCTATAGGTTGGATTTTTTCTTGATTTTTATTTGGTAATGCTGAATTGTTTTGCACAATTATCTCCTAGAAAAAATGTAAGATTTATTTAACATATCTTACAAATTTTGTCAGTACATTTAGTACCCAATTTCTGATTGACTAGAAATCTTTTCTATGTTTTAAATACTGCCGATGCCGATTTGATAAACAGCTTGCGGGCATTATGAGACTTTCTTTCAGCTAAAGCGAGATACACTAATGAAAATTCTAAATATTTTCAAATTCTGCAATTCCTCTACACAATCAAATCAAACACGAATGTATAACAAATTCTGTTGTTGTCATTAATTCGTAATTAATGTAAGTATTATATTCATAAAATTCTGTTTTTATAATTTAGGCTATATTTATGATCAAACTCATAGGAATTAAAAAATCCTTTAAAACGAAAAGTGGCATTTCATATGCATTAAAAGGAATAGATTTAAACGTATCTAAAGGAGAAATTTTTGGTATTATTGGAAAAAGTGGAGCAGGAAAAAGTACACTTTTACGAACTGTTAACTTGTTAGAAAGACCCACTGAAGGTGAAGTTATTTTAGATTCTGTTTCTTTAACAGATCTAAAAGAAACTGATTTAAGAGTACAAAGAAGAAATATAGGTATGATATTTCAACATTTTAACTTATTATCTTCAGGGACTGTTTTTAAAAATATTGCGTTACCTTTGGAATTTGCTGGGGTACCAAAAAAAGAAATAGAAAACAGAGTAAAATATCTTTTAGATGTCACTGGTCTTTTAGATAAAGAAAATCATTACCCACATCAATTAAGCGGTGGCCAAAAACAAAGAGTTGCTATTGCGCGAGCGTTAGCCTCTAATCCAAAAGTTCTTCTATGTGATGAAGCAACTTCAGCTCTCGATCCTGAAACAACAAAATCAATTTTAGCTTTATTAAAAGCTATAAATGAAAAATTTGGTGTGACTATTTTATTAATTACACATGAAATGGAAGTTGTAAAAAGTATTTGTGACCGCGTTGCTGTCATTGAAAATGGTCTTATTATCGAAAATTCAACTATGGTAGAGATGTTTAGCCATCCCAAAGCAGAAGCAACTAAAGCACTTGTTCGCTCTGCTTATCATATTTCATTACCAGAACATATAGAGCAGAATTTATTGCCATATTCTGAGAAAAATTCATCACCTATTTTAAAATTTACTTTTGTAGGTGATACAGCTAGTGAATCAATTATTTCAAGTTTAGTAAAAAAATACGATTTAAATATAAATATACTACAAGCTCATATTGATCTTATTAATAATTCTCCACTTGGCATTATTTTATGCCA